>NZ_DASZJJ010000153.1:0-6613 GCF_035948235.1 Paraburkholderia sp.
AACGGAGTGATAGAGTCCCCGCCAATATCGACGGAGAGCACACGAATGTCGGAGGACAGCGGACGCAGGACGACCACCCAGCAGATGTCGCTTGGGTTGTTCGAAGAGATGTCCGGACAGCCAATCAGCGAAAGCACGAGAGAGATCGGCTTTCAGCGCAACAACGTTTTCGTTGCCATCAACGGGCTTGGCCTGTCGTCGCGGCGTTTCATCGACGCTGCGTATTTCATCGCAGCCCAGGAGCCGGTTCCGCACGAGACCTACGACGTCGACCTCAACTACTTCAAGTGGCTGATGCGCTATGAGAGCCGCAATGTGCGCCATCTCCAGAGCGTCATCAAGGAAGCGCAGCGTGTGCTGATCGAGGTGACCGACACGCCGCCCGAGCGCGCGCCCAGCGAGGACGACCAGTGGATTTCCGAGCAGTTGATGGGCAGCGTCAAGATCGGCAAGGGGCGCATCCAGTTCCGCATCCCGCCGCTGATGCTGCGTCACATCACCGGACCGGAAAAGCATCACTGGCTCAACCTGTGCATCACGGCAGCGTTCTCGCAGACCTTTGCGCGCGCGATCTACGATTACGTGCAGCCTTTTGTCGCCGCCGGACTGACCGACTGGATCGAGCTGGACGTGATGCGCCGCTGGCCGGGCAAGCTCGGTTCGAGCGCTTCGGAGTTCAAGCACTTCCGGCCGAAGTACCTCGATCCCGCCGTCAAGCAGATCAACGAGCTGTCCGATATCGACGTGAGCTACGAGACGCGCGCCGATTCGGGCACTTCGCGCAAGATCAACAAGATCCGCTTTCGTCTCAAGCGCAAGGACACCGTGGCGGCGATGCTCAGCCGTCAGCCCGACGCGCACGATCTGCTGCTCACGCTCAAGGAGGAGTTTGGCCTGAGCAACAAGCAGTTCGACGTGATCGCCGAGCATCGCCTGAACTGGACCGACGAGCGCATCCGCCAGGCGATCGAGTACACGCGTTTCCGTCTGAACCAGGGCAAGGTCACCAAGAGCCCTGCGGGTTACCTCATGAAGGCGCTCAGCCATAACTGGCAGGTCTCGGAGGCCGAACGCAAGATGGTCGCGATCCAGAGCGAGCTCGCTGCCGCCGTGGACGCCGAGGAGACCGCCAAGGTCGCCGTCACCACCGCCGTGAAGCAAAGCATCGCCGCGCGCGACGAAGAGGCGCGCACGCGTCGCAACGAGGAAGTGCAACGTGGCCGCGAGCACTTCGAATCCGCCGACGAGAAAACCCGCAAGGAACTCGTGCGCCTCTACATTGCCTCGCAGGCCGGCAAGCTCATGCTGCGCCGCCTGAAGCTGGAGGCCGGCGCGCTCTCCGACGTGAACATCCTCAACCACTCCGACCTGTCCTGGTACTTCGGGCAGTTCGTGTACGGCAAGCTCAAGCAGACTGGCCTGTGATGGACGTTTTCGATTCTTTTGGGCGCTTAACCTGACGCGTTGAGCGACGAAAGCGTCGCTCGCGCGGCAGCCAGGCCACGAAGGGCCGCATAGCGTGCAGGCAGCGCGCCCTGGCCGACGGTCTCTGAAGAATATCGCCGCAGGATCAATGACTTGGGTGATCCGTTCGATGGGGTATCCACAAAGTTGTGCACAAAATCTGTGGATAACTCCTGGGCTGCGATGGCGGTGATTTTGCTTCTCCACCCCCACGGATCACCTGCGCCACGAGCGTGCACATTACCTGGCAATCCTTATCAGATCACACGGCGACAGCCAGCGCTGACGTCGCTCCTGCACCCAGCATCGTGCCGCGGCAGCGTTGCGTGCCGCAGCGGCACGCATAGTCGCGTTGCGCTTCGCTATCCACCTGCTCGTCGATTTCCAGCGCGTAATCGATGAACAGTTCTTCGCCAGCCGCAATATCGCGGATCGCTTCGATATAGACGCGCCCATCGCCTTCGACGGCTTCGCAGTTCGCCGCGCAGGCGTGATTGAGCCAGCGCGCCCCATTACCGCCGCGTCCACCATCGATCACACGTCCATCGGAAAGACCGAACAGGAAGGTGTGCCCCGAATCCTCGCGACGCGCGTTCCAGCGTGCCGCCTCGCGCCACGTGGTCACCATGCCCTTGTATTCGAAAATGCGCTCGCCTGCCTGCAACGCACAGAGCGCGAACACGCCTTTGCCATGCACCGGTGATTGCCGGACGGACACACGTTTCATGATCGCGATAATGGAACAAAGACGGCATTGGGAGGAGGACGATGCGGTGCTGGCCACGCATTCGCGCCGAGTATAAGTCGAGAAAATAGTCGCGAATATGACGTTTCGAATATGCCCGATGGCCTTCGTCACTGCGTTCGAAATATCCCCGCGCGGCAAAACCGTTTGACGCGATCGCCAGCGCGGCGTTACGATGCAGGCTCGGTCAAGGGACAGACCCACGACCGCCAATCTCTTGAGGGAGCCTCATGAGCAAGCAGACCCAGCGTTTCGACGCACTGATTTTCATTGGCCGTTTCCAGCCTCCGCATCGCGGACACCTCGATGTGCTGCGCCGTGCGCTCAGCCAGGCCGAGCGCGTGTGCATTCTCGTCGGCTCGACCGACCGCCCGCGTACCATCAAGGACCCGTTCTCGTACGACGAACGCCGTCAGATGATGCTCGCGCTGCTCGATGAAGACGAGCGCGAGCGCGTTGTCATCGCGCCGGTGCAGGACTCGATGTACAACGACGGCGACTGGGTGCGCTGGATTCAGGATGTCGTAGCGTCCGAACTGGGCGACACGTCGGGCCGCCGTATCGGCCTGATCGGCCACGAGAAGGACACCACTTCCTACTACCTGCGCATGTTCCCGCAGTGGGAGTTCGTGGAAACCGACGCCACCGAGGACATCTCGGCAACCGAGATTCGCGAGCAACTGTTCGCGGAGCGTAACAACAGCTTCGTCTCGTGGGCCGTGCCGGCGCCCGTGCACGACTGGCTTGAACGCTTTCGCACGCGGCCCGAATTCGCGCAACTGAAGTCGGAAGCCGAATTCATCGCCGGCTATCAGAAGGCCTGGGCGGCGGCGCCGTACCCCGTGACTTTCGTGACCGTCGATGCCCTCGTGGTGCACTCCGGCCATATCCTGCTCGTGCGTCGCCGCAGCGAGCCGGGCCGCGGCCTGTGGGCGCTGCCGGGCGGTTTCGTCAATCAGGACGAACGGCTGGAGACGGCCTGCATTCGCGAACTGCGCGAAGAGACTGGCCTGAAACTGCCCGAACCCGTGCTGCGCGGCTCGATCAAGGACCGTCAGGTGTTCGACCATCCGCAACGCTCGCTGCGCGGACGCACCATCACGCACGCTTTCCTGTTCCATTTCCCGGTGGGCGAACTGCCGCGCGTGAAGGGCGGCGACGACGCCGACAAGGCGCGCTGGGTTCCGCTCAACACGTTCGCGCGCATGCGCGACGTGATGTTCGAAGATCATTTCGATATCGCGTACCACTTCCTCGGAAAGCTCTGAACACGCGGCGCGGCGCGCCCAGGCACAGGTTTTAACCCGCTGGGATAGACCCGGCGGACTCTCAACGGCATAGAGGAGCTCTAGCCATGCAAGCCCAAATCGACACGTTCGCTTCCACTCTCGCCAATCCGATCATTAATACGGACTCCTACAAGGCGTCACACTTCGTGCAGTATCCGCCCGAAGCGACGGGCATGTTCTCGTACATCGAATCGCGCGGCGGACGTTACGAGCGCACCGTGTTCTTCGGCCTGCAGATGCTGGCGAAAGAATATCTCTGCAGACCCATCACCGCGCAGATGATCGATGAAGCGAAGCGCTTTTTCGACGCACACGGCGAGCCGTTCAACGAAGCGGACTGGCGCTACATCGTCGAGCAATACGGCGGCTACCTGCCTGTGCGCATTCGTGCCGTGCCAGAAGGCTCGGTTGTGCCCACGCACAATGTCCTTATGACCGTCGAGTGCGACGACCCACGCGTATTCTGGATTGTTTCGTACATCGAATCGATGTTGTTGCGTCTCTGGTATCCAATCACCGTGGCGACACAAAGCTGGCATCTGCGCAAGACGATCGGCCGTTATCTGCGCAGAACGAGCGACGATCTTTCGCAACTGCCGTTCAAGTTGCACGACTTCGGCGCGCGCGGCGTCTCGAGTGCGGAAAGCGCCGCGATCGGCGGCGCAGCGCACCTGGTGAGCTTCATGGGTTCCGATACCGTGCTGGGCGTGATGGCCGCGAACCGCTTCTACCACGCGTCGATGGCAGCGTATTCCGTGCCCGCAGCGGAGCACAGCACGATCACCTCGTGGGGCCGCGAGCGCGAAGCCGACGCCTATCGCAACATGCTCGCGCAGTTCGGCAAGCCTGGTGCGATCGTTTCGGTGGTGTCCGATTCGTACGATCTGTTTGCGGCGCTCGACATGTGGGGTGGCGAGTTGAAGCAGGCGGTGCTCGATTCCGGCGCGACACTGGTGATTCGGCCCGATTCCGGCGAGCCAGTTGAGATCGTGCTGAAGACCGTGCGCTCGCTCGATGCGGCGTTCGGCTCGACGCTCAATAGCCGCGGCCGCCGTGTGCTGAACACCGTGCGCGTGATCCAGGGCGACGGCGTGGACGAAGCCTCGATTGGAGCGATCCTCGCCGCGTTGGACGATGCGGGCTATGCGGCCGACAACGTCACCTTCGGCATGGGCGGCGCGCTGTTGCAGCGTGTGGACCGCGATACGCAGCGTTTTGCCATGAAGTGCTCGGCGATCCGCCTGGGCGACACGTGGACGGGCGTGCGCAAGGACCCCGTCACCGACAGCGGCAAGCGCTCGAAGTTGGGGCGCCTCACACTGCTGCGCAACCGACGCACGGGCGAGTACCGCACGGCCACGTTACCGCTCGCGTGGGAAGACCGCATGCTCGAACGCGACTGGGAGGACGCGCTGGAAACCGTCTACGAAAATGGCCGCCTGTGCGTGGACGTGACGCTCGACACGATCCGCGAGCGCGCCCACGCCGACGAGGTTTAAGCCCGCTGCGCATGCGCCTGGAGTGGTACCGCGGGTGCATGCGCGCATTTACCCGGCTTCGTCCTGCACAGTGAGCAGATTGGCGTCACGCGCGAGTTGCCAGCCATCGCGACCCCGCCTGAAAACCGACAGCACGCTGCCGGCGCGTCTTGGCGCCGGACGGCCGTCACGCGGCAGCACACGCACGTCGAGTTTGCTGCGACACCAGGCCAGATCGCCTGACACTTCAAGCTCCTGAATCACGCCGGCCGATTCGACGCGATGCGTGGCGAACAAATCCTTGAGCGCCTGCACAAAGGCGTCGCGGCCCCGCATCGGCGGCTGCCCCGCAACGAGGAAGATCACGTCCTCCGTCATGAGGGGCGGCAGCGCGTTCGCATCGCCATTATTGGTGGCGGCGTGCCACTGCGCAATCAGATTGCGGATCTGCGCTTCGTCTTCGGTCATGGCGTGTCTCCTGTGCATTGGCTGGCCATCAGATTACTCCGACTGCGAGCGTAATGCGGTAGATTGGCGTCGCGTCACACGATCAGGAGAAGCCGATGCAAAACCCTCAAGCCGATGCGAGCGCTTTGCCGCCGCCACTGCTCACCGCATTCGACGGCGATCACCTGGAAGAACACGCTCACGAAGCGATTCGCGTATCGACTGTGAGCGCCGATGGCTGGCCGCACGGTGCGCAACTGAGCGTGGGCGAGGTGCTCGCGCTCGACGCGCAGACCGTGCTCGTGGCGATGTGGCCCAACTCGAATACGGCGCAGAACATGCGGCGCGATGGGCGTCTTACGCTTTCGCTGGTTCACGATGGCGCGCTGCTGGAGATTCGCGCGCACGCCGCGCTTGTGGCTGAACAGCAGACTGCACTGGCTCTGAGTGTGTTTCGCCTGAGAGTCGAACAGGTGGACATCCATCGTGCAAAGTACGCCGAGGTGCTCAGCGGCGTGACGTTCCGGCTCTACGATCTCGATAGCGTGATCGCGCGCTGGCGTGAACAGATCGCGATGCTGCGCATGCATGGTTAGGGCGCCATATTCGTGCTCACGGCAATTCGCGCCAGATGCACAAATAACGTTACCTTCAGTGCGCTTGCGTCGCTTGCCTGCTTTAAAGCGTCCATTGCTGCAATGATTGCAATGGTGTGATGCGCAGCTTCGCATTTATCGCGAAGCTCGCGATCATTATGATCTGCCGGCGTCGTTCAGGCGATGAACGACGCTGGTCTCCAAACCGACTTTGACCTCCGCTTGCGCAAAGGCGGAGGTTTTTTTTTGCGCGCTATATCGTCAATCGACACAACACGTCATTGCGTATTTTCAGACGTCCGATTTTCCCTATTTCGTAAATAAAGCATTGCGCAGCCGTGGCATAAACAAATGTGTCACTGAATTTATAATCCGCGGCGGGCGATCCGGTGCTTTAAAGATTCAAACATTCACACGCGCCAGAATCAGAATTCGAAAGAGTGAGGAAATGCGAAAAACAAAATTACCTCTCGCCGTTTTCATTGCAGGGGTGTGCCTCGGTTCGAGCGCAGCACGCGCGGATCAATGGGGCGTTCAATTTGCCGGCGGCGTTGCCGACCATGACGTAAGGAAAGCGGATCTCGGTGTCGTCTG
>NZ_DASZJJ010000154.1:0-21480 GCF_035948235.1 Paraburkholderia sp.
GACCCTGCGCGAAACCCGTGCGCTGACCGCGCGGCCGTTCAACGTCAACGTGTTCTGCCACCGGCCCGCGCGCCCGGACGCCGAAGTCGACCGCCACTGGACTGAATGGCTTGCGCCGCGTTTCGCGCAGTTCGGCGCGCAGCCGCCCGCGTCGCTCAAGGAGATTTACGTGAGCTTCGTGGAGGACGAGGCGATGCTGGCCATGCTGATCGAGGAGCGTCCGGCGGTGGTGAGCTTCCATTTTGGTCTGCCGCCGCAAGCGGCCATCGACGCGCTGCGCGCCGCCGGCATCCTGCTGTTCGCAACGGCGACAAACCTTGACGAAGCCGCCCAGGCCGTGGCGGCGGGCGTGGACGTGCTGGTCGCGCAGGGCATCGAGGGCGGCGGCCATCGCGGCGTATTTGATCCCGACGCGCGCGATCCGCTGCTCGGCACCTTCGCGCTCACGCGGCTGCTGGCGACGCGCTTCGACGTGCCGGTGGTGGCGGCGGGCGGCATCATGGACGGCGCGGGCATTGCGGCGGCGCTGGCGCTTGGCGCGCAGGCCGCCCAACTGGGTACGGCTTTCGTCGCCAGCCCGGAAACCGCCATCGACGAGGGCTACCGGCGTGCGCTGCTTGGCGCGGGCGAGGTCGGGCGCCTGACCACCTTCACCACGGCGATTTCGGGGCGCGCGGCGCGCGGCCTCGTGAACCGCTTCACCGCGCTGGGCGAGGCGGCGGACAAGCCCGCCGTGCCCGCCTATCCCGTGGCCTACGACGCGGGCAAGGCGCTGCACGCGGCGGCGAAGGCGCACGGCGAGTTCGGCTATGGCGCGCAATGGGCCGGCCAGGGCGCGCCGCTGGCGCGCGCGTTGCCCGCCGCCGAACTGGTGCGCGTATTGGATCGGGAAACGCAAGCGGCGCTCGCCGACCTGAAAGCGCGCCTCGGAGCGTGCCAGGGAGGCTAAAATCCCGGGCGATCAAGCTGGGGAGCGCTAAAAGAGTTGCGACCCTCATAATGAGCGAAAGGATGCGGCGGGTCTCGAACCTGCGCCCATCCTGCGAATAGCTCCCTGTAAACCCGGCTTTTCGATCGATCAAGCGGAACGGGCTTCCCCGACAATCTGTCGTATTGCGGGGCCAGGATTGCACCCACTCAACCATTCATTGATCGACGAAAGAATTTCGTCACCTACTTACGCGTTATTGAGGCGGATATGTCTAGCAACAACATTGCGATCACCGATGAACTCGTTGCTGAAATCGCGGACCGCATGGCTGAGGAAGGCCAGACGGTGTCGCCCGTGGCCATCTGGTCCGAAGTTCATACCGGATCGGTGGTGTCGGTTGCCGCGTCGCTGCGCAAATGGCGCGAAGCCCGCACGCCGCGCCCGCCGCAACTCGTCGAGCGTCCCGCCTTGCCCGAAGCCGTGACCGATACGATGCGCGACGCGCTCGACCGCCTGTGGTCGTCGGCGCAAGACGAGGCCGAGCGCGCGGTTGCCCGGCGCCTCGCCGCGATGCGCCAGCGCGTGGACGACGCGTCGAGCGAGCGCGACGACGCGCTGGCCGAACTGCAAAACACGGTGCAGGAACTGGACACGCTGCAAAGCCAGCTCGATCGCGTGACGACCGCCTACGAGGCGAAGGTCGACGTGGTTGCGGGTCTGGAAGAGGACATCGCCGTCGCGGTGCAGCGCACCGACGCTGCGGAAAAGCGCGCGCAGGAGCTGGCCGATCGCGTCGCGGCCCTCGAAGCCGAACTGGAAACCGCGTTGGCCGAACTGGCCGAAATGGCTACCGAGCGCGAAGCGCGTGCCGCCGCTGAGGCCCATGCCGTACCGCAGGCAGTCGAAGCAGTCGAAGCGATCGAGGAAGAGCCGGCAGCAGAAGAGCCCGCTGTCGTAGAAACCGTAGAAACCGCAGACGCCGACGAAAGCGCCGAGAGCGTTGAAGCCGAAGCCGAAGCCGAAGCCGAAGCCGAAGCCGAAGCCGCCGACGCCGTCGATCACGAAGCGGAGCGCGCAGCGCTGGAAGCCGCGCATGCGCAAGCCGTCGCGCGCCTTGAAAGCGAAGTGGAAGCGATCCGTGCCGCGCTGCAAGCCGAGCAGGAAGCCCACGCCGCCCAGCGCGAAGAAGTCAGCGGCGCACAGGCTGCCCGCGACGCCGCTGCGCTCGAACTGCGCAATGCCCAGGCGCAACTCGCAAGCCTCACCGACGAACGCGATGCCGGCGCAATCGAAATCGCCCGCCTGTCGGAGAGTCTGACTCAGGTCCAGGAACACGCCGCCGAACTCGCCCAGAGCGTGGCGGCGAGCCAGACGAAAGCAAGCGAAGAACCGGCACCGGCCGTGCATGTCGACGAAGAGGCGCTCGAAGCGCTGAAGGCCCAACTCGCGCAGGAAGCGCAGACGCACGCCGCCGCACTGGCCGAAGCGCACGACAACCTGAAGAAGTGGTCCGACTACGCCAACGGTCTGAAGCAGCAACTGGTGCAGGCCAACGAGCAGATGATGCTCGTGCATGCACGCGGTGTGGGCGAAGCGTCGCTGAGCCGCCGCCTGGCTGCCGAACTGGTCGAGCTGAACCCGGAAAACGAACTGCTGCGCAAGGAAGCCCAGCAGCGCGTGATCGTCGACGCCATGAGCGCGCAGCTTGCCCAGCAGGGCTATCACTACGACATCGCCACGGGCGCGGTCACGAAGCTGAGCACGGAAAGCGCGTCGGCCTGATAGTGCTTGCGTAGGGTAGGGAAATACGAAAACGCGCGGTCAAAAGCCGCGCGTTTTTGCTTTTTGTCGGCGATTCAATGCGCTTCGTGAAGCGCGGGACCGCCCGAAGTCGCCGAATAGCCGTCGTTCAGTGTCTTCATGAATGCGGCCAGGTCCTGAATATCGGCTTCATTCAGCGGGGCGGGCTCGCCAGGATGGTGATTGAGGAAGGGCGGATCGAGCCGGTCGATGTTGTCGCGGTACTTAGGCGGCAGGTCGTCGTAGCGCACCAGCTTGCCGTTTTTCTTCGGATACCACTTCTGGGGAGCGGTGTCGCGCTCGGCGTAGAAGTGCAGCACCTCGTCGAGCGAATGAAAGCGGCCATTGTGGAAGAAAACGGAGCGCGTCGCGACGTTGCGCAGCGTCGCGTCCTTGAAGAGTCCACAGAAGTCGGTTTCATCGGCCAGATCGTGACGGTAAGGGCCGCATAATCCCATGTCGTAATATTTAGGATTACGATTCGATGGAATTTCCGGGTTACGCGGCACGCCCAGCGCCGCATACTGGAAGTCCGAGAATTGCGCGGGGCGGCCGCCCGGCCCTGGCTGGTCGAAATGACATTTCGCGCAGTTGCCCTTCAATGGATTGTTGAATAGCTGGTAACCGCGCAGTTCTGCGGCGGTAAATAGCGCATTCCCCGACATCACCGAATCGAATTTGCTCGTATAGGGATGAAAGCTCGCATCCTCGGTTTCGAAGGCCTGCAAAGCCATGCCGATGCTGTCGAAAGCCTTGTCCGCATCGGCGAAAATCTGCGCGCCGAACACCTGGCGGAACGTGTCTGCATAGGCGCCGTGCTGCACCTTGTCGACGACGACGGCGCGGCTGGTGTTGGCCATCTCGTTCGGGTCCAGCATCGGGTGGCCTGCCTGCTCGTGCAGCGAGGCGATCGAGCCGTCGCGCATGAAGCCGCCAGCGGGGCCTTCGTCCTCGGTGTCTTCGGAGCCGGGGAAATAGTAGTGACGCGTGAACTCCGGTGTGAAGGTCATATAGCGCAGCGTGGGCACGGCGCGGGTGCCCGGCCGCTTCATATCGGGCCCGCCGAGCTGCACGGCCAGCCCGTTGGGCGGCCCGTAGGCATGCTCGGGACTGTGGCACGACGCGCAAGCCATCTTGCCCGAAGCGGAAAGCGTGGCGTCGAAGAAAATCTGCTTGCCGAGCGCGGCCTGCGGGCTCAGTTGCGCAGGCACGGCCGGATAGCGGACCCAGCGGCGCGTGGGCAGTTGCATGCCCGGCTGTGTGGTCGTAGAGGCGCTAACGCTTGGCGTATCAGCAAGACTGGGCACGGCGAGGAACGCGCCGGCCGCGACGCCGCCAAGCAGCAGCGCGGCCAGCGCCATCCATCGGGCGCGGGGTGCAAGACCGTTTCGAATCATCGGTATGGAGCGAGAAAGCAAAAAACCGGAAAAGATGCGCGCCGGCTGCCCTGAGGCCAGGCCGGCGCGCGACATCGAAGCGTCAGGTCGTCAAAACGCCATCAAAACGCCATCAAAACGCGAACATCGTCATCAGATCGCCGATCGCCGGCGTGCCGTTGACGGGCACATACGAGACGGCCTGCATCGACGGATTCGGCAGACGGTCGCGGCTGCGCGACGAGAGCGACGTAAGGCGCCAGTTGCGCTCGATGAACTTGAGGATCGACGCGTGATCGTTGTACGTGTGATCGACGGACGCCTTGCGCGCATAGGGCGAAATCACCAGCATCGGAATGCGCGGACCGTCGCCGAAGAAGTCGAGCGGCTGGATCGGGCCGGTGTCGAAGTGGCCGCCGCCTTCGTCGGTCGTGACGAGAATCGCGGTGTTCGACCATTGCTTCGACGCGCTCACCGCCGCCACCACCTGGCTGAGCCACTGCTCATAGGCCGCCGGCGACGAGAAGCCGGGATGGCCGCTGAACGTGTTCGGCGGCACGACGAACGAGACGGCCGGCAGATTGCCCGACTTCGCGGCGGTGATGAACGCCGTGAGATCCTGCAGATTGCCCTTGAGCGAGGACGTCATCACTTTTTGCGAGCCCACCAGCGGATCACCGATGTTGTTGTACTCGGCCTGTTGCAGCAAACCGGCGAGACTCGACGCGAGTGTGGTGCTGCCGGTCAGGCTGGTCGCAAGCGAGGTGGCCTGCGCCTGAACATCGGCGGTGTCGCGTGCGGTGGTGTACCAGCCCCACGACAGCCCCTTGGCGGAGAGCGCCTCGGCGATGGTCGGCACGCTCTGCGGCGGATAGTTGTAGTTGTTCGCGCCAATCGGCTGGGTGTTGCCGCTCAGGTCGTAGCCGGGGTTGTAGTTGTTGACCAGATAGTACTTGCCGGCGTCGCAGTTGCTCGCCACATGCTTGGACGACAGAAAGCCGAGAATCGCACCCACACCCGGCTGCGTGCTGTCCGAACAGTTCACCCACGAACCGCCCTGATAACCGTCCTGGGTGTAGAAGTTCGTGGTGCCCGCGAGCGGCTCGGGATTCTCGATCTGGTTCGCGGGCGGCGTGGCGATGGCACCGCTGCTGTTGAACCAGGGCAGATCGCCCGTGGCGATCGAGAAGAAGTTCATGCCCGTGCCGCCCATCACCGCCTGGTGATAGTTGTCGCTCAACGCATACTGCTGCGCGAGCGATTTCAGGTAGGGCGCGTCGCCCGCCGACATGTTCATGAAGCCCATCAGCTCGCCGCCCTGGCCGGGATTGGTCGGGCTGACCTGCGGGCCGCCGGGCACGTTCTCCACGGTGTCGCCGCCCTGGCCAGCGGTAGATGCAACCCACGTGAAGAGATCGAGTTTGGCGTTATCGCCGCCCGTTTGCTGCCACATCTGGAAGAAGCGGTGCACCGGGTCACCCGTCGTGGCGACAAGGCCCAGCGACGAATAGAGCGTGCTGAGCGTCGCGAAGCTGGCGTTGGTCGCCGCGGTGCCGACCAGCGCGGTTACCGGCTGGCTGTAATTCACCAGCGACGAACTGGCCGACGACGAGGTGATCTGGAACGGGCCGTTCTTCAAGGTCGCCGGAAAATCCGCATCAGCCGCGCCGTAGAGATACGAGGTGGGCGCGGCGGTGGGCGTCTTGCCCTGCGCGACCGAGCTGATATACGCGGGCAGATTGTTCAGTGTGAGCATGCCGGTGTTTTCCGGCGCGGGCAGCGAGCCGTACGCGCCGGTGCGCGTCGGGTTCAGCGTGTAGGCGCTGGGCGCGGCGGCCTGGTTCTGCGCCGCGAGCGCGAAATTGGGACCGGGCGAGCCGTCCGCATTGATGATGCCCTCGGACAGCAGGTTCTTCACCGTCTGCCCCGATGGCGGCGCGTACGCGCCGAAGAGACCGTCGAAGGTCTGGTTCTCGCCGACGATCACGACGAGGTGCTGGATCGGCGTCGTGGTCGCGCTCTGGCTCTGGGCGAGGGCGGTGGCCACGGGGCCGCTTGAGAGCGCCGCCGGCATCGCGCCGGTCAACGGCAATTGCAGCGACTGGAAGGTGGCGGAATTCTGCGTCGGTGCGCCGTTGTTATTGCCCACATTCACTGTGGCGTTGTGCACGGTGAAACGTGTGTTGTCGAACACGCTGTCGAGCGCATTAGCGGAATTCGCCTGATAGGTGGCCGAACCGATCGGGTCGGCCACCAGCGTGGACGGCACGTTCATGGCCGTAAACAGCGGCTGCAGCACGGTATCGACCGCCGTGACGGCCTGGCTGATGCTGGCAGCGCTGACGTTAGCCGAATTGATCTGCGAGGCCGTGGGCGCACCTGTGAGCGCCACGCCGAGCGCGCGCTGGGTAATCAGCGAGGTGAGCGGATTCAGATTCACGTTGAGCGTCTGCGTGCCGCCGCCAGCCGGATCGATGATCGAGGACAGCACGGTAGGCGTGCCGTCCGCATCGGTGACGGGCACGGTCAGCACGAACGGGGCATGGCCGGAGACCGCAACGGAGAACTGCCCGTTGGCGTCGGTCACGGCGGACTGGGTGGTCGCGCCGTCGCGATCTGTCACGGTGACGCTCACGCCGACCACCGCCGTGCCCTGGCCCGCTACGCCCGAAATCTGCAGGTGAGCGGTGTCGCTGATACTGCTGCCGCAAGCCGCGAGACTTGCCGCGATCCCCGAAAAAGCCAACCTGCAGGCGAGCGTCATGGCGCGCGTTTTCATGTCAGGTTCCTGTAATTGTTGTGGAGTCGAAGGTGTGGTGCGTCGATTGCGGCACACGGCTATTCGTTGCGTGCGCAATCGATCGCGACGTGATGGTGTCGGATTGATATGACATGCATATGCGAGGGCGTGGGGGAAAAACAGAGCAATGCTTCTACGGCGCGGGCGGCCGGGTCGCGCCCGGGTCGCGGCTGCTTGTGCGATGAGCTTCTGCGCGAGCGCGCTTTTTAAGGGGCGGCGCGCCGAAACCTGCGTGCATTGCGCACGCGTGGACGCCACTACATCGCGTTATCTCGCCAGTTTCCTGCTCACCAGCGCGCGGAAATCCAGCGGCGTCATGTGGTACGTGCGCCGGAACGCGCGCGTGAAATCGGACGCGCTTTTGAAGCCGAGCCCGTAAGCGATCTCGATGACCGCGAGGTGAGGATGGCGGATCAGATCGTCGGCCGCGCGACGCAGCCGCTGATGACGGATATAGGCATTCACGCCGCCTTCGTGCTGAAACAGACGATAGAGCGTCGGACGAGGGAATTCGAATGCGGCCAGCACGGTTTCGGGCGAGAGATCGTCGTCGGCCAGGTGCGCATGGATATAGCGGCGAATCTGCCCGAACATCGCCGAGCGTGCCGCCGCGCGCGTATCGCCGCTCAGGCGCGCCTGGCGGCCGAACGCGGCGACCAGCAACTTGCCGGCCGCACGGATGGCGTGGGCGGCTTCAGTGGCCGTCATGCCGGCGATGGTCTCGCTGAGCGCCGCGACGTGATCGACAACGAGCCGATCCAGCGGCGCCGAACCGTCGAGCGAACGCCCGTGGATCGCCTCGGGATCGGGAAAGACTTCCTCCACCAACGCGCCTGGCACGAATAGCGTGCTCACCCTGCATGCGTGTCGCCGCATGCGAAAAGGCTGGTTCATGTCCAGCGCGAGGATGCGGGTGGGCGCCGGTGTGGATGCGCGCGAAGTGGTACGGACGGAAAGGTTGTCGAAACCACCTTCCAGAAACACATGAAACACGAAATCGCGCACCCGGTCTGTCGAGATCCGGGCGAGCGAGCGATCAAGCACCATCAGGTCAGAGCGGCAATCGGTAAAAACCAGCTCGCCGACCTGAAAGCGGTCGATCGACGCCTGAAACGGCGCGTCCAGATCGGCACGCGAGGGCAGTATGTCGACGATATGCCCGACCCGGTCGCGCCAGGCAAGCAGGCGCCGTTGCGGCGCTTCTGCCGCTACGCTGAAACGACTATGGACGATGTCGTGCGCCGGCGAGGCGAGGACATCGAACGAAGGGACGCGGGAGTTCATGCAGGAAGCGGGGTGCTGGAGTCGATGCCTCTGGAATGTAGCTGAAAAAATGTCGGTGGTGGTGGTTTTGAAAGGGGGCGCGGTGGAATGTGGACGGCGTCATTTTGACGATCACCGATTCACATCAACAACAATACGCCCACGTACGCGCCCATCCAGCAGATCGTGCGCGGCGGCAATAGCCGCATGCAGGCCGATTTCCTGCGTCATGGTGTCGAGCACGCCAAGGTCGAGCGTGTCGGCCAGCGCCTGCCACGCCTGCTGCCGCTGCGCGAAAGTACGCGTGACGCTATTGATGCCCAGCAGGCTCACGCCGCGCAGGATGAAAGGCGCCACGGTGGCCGGAAAATCCATGCCCTGAGCGAGGCCGCAGGCCGCCACGGCGCCGTCCGCGCGCAGGCCCGCGCAGACGTTGGCGAGCGTATGGCCGCCGACCGAGTCGATGGCCGCCGCCCAGCGTTCCTTCTGCAGCGGCTTGCCGGGCGAGCCGAGCGTGGCGCGATCGATGACCTCGGCGGCGCCAAGCGCCTGCAGCCACGCGGATTCCTGCAATTTGCCCGTCGATGCCACCACGCGATAGCCGCGCCGCGCGAGCAGCGCGACTGCGAAGCTGCCTACGCCGCCGCTTGCACCCGTCACCAGCACGTCGCCGTGACTCGCGCCAATGCCGTGCTGCTCCAGCGCGAGAATGCACAGCATTGCCGTATAGCCCGCAGTGCCGACGGCCATCGTCTGCCGCGCCGTGAGGCCTTTTGGCAAGGGGATCAGCCAGTCGCCTCGCACGCGCGCCTTTTGCGCGAGACCGCCCCAGTGCTGCTCGCCGACACCCCAGCCGTTGAGCACGACCGTATCGCCCGCGGCATAGCGCGGGTCAGCGCTTTGCGCGACCGTGCCCGCGAAATCGATGCCCGGCACCATCGGAAAGCTGCGCACGACGGGGCCTTTACCGGTGATCGCAAGACCGTCCTTGTAGTTCAGCGTGCTGTATTGCACGTCGACGAGCACGTCGCCATCGGGCAGGCGAGCTTCGTCGATATCGCTTACGCGCGCCGAATACGTTTCGGATTCCTTCTCAATCAGAATGCCTTTGAACATGATGTGTATCTCGCTGTTGATGTGGATGGGCGACCTATCGCGCCGCTGACTTAGCGCCCAGCCCGGCAATGAAACCGTCAAAAAACGTCTGCAATGGCGACGCATCGCGTACCACGCGCGCGCGCAGCACCGCACCTTCCCAGCCGATCCAGAAAAACGCGGCCAGCGCGTCGAGGTCGGCGTTGTGTGCCACGTGACCCTCGCGCTGTGCGTCGGCCAGACAGGCGCGCACGCGGGTCTGCCAGCCTTGCAGCGCGGCTTCGAGCCTCAGGCGGTATTCCTCGGGCAGGATGCCCACCTCCAGCCCCAGATTGCCGACGAGACAGCCGCGCGTGTAGTCGTAGCGCGCCATGCCAGTTCGGGCGTTGTCGACAAAGGCGGCGAGGCGTTCCAGCGCGGGCCGCGTAGTGTCGAGCAGCCAGCGATCGAGCATCGTGCAGAAATAGGCGTCGTACGCGTCCATCAGCGCGCGGCCAAAGGCTTCCTTGCTATCGAAGTAATGATAGAACGAGCCCTTGGGAATGCCGGCGAGCTTGAGCACGGTGTCGAGTCCCGTAGCGGTGAAGCCCTGGCTCGTCAGTAGTTCGAGGCCCGCGCGGATCAGCGTTTCGCGCGTGTCGCCGTGTACGCGCGGATCTTTGGGCGGGCGGCCGCGACGCGGCTTCGAGGTGGGGGCGATGTCCATGACGGTGATATTAGACCGATCGTCTCAAAAATTCAACGGGCTTGTTTCAGGGTGTAAAAACCCCATCCACAGGTATACATTTTGTACCTATGGCACAAACAACTGCCTTCTTCTCTTTTTCGCGTGCTTGCGGGATAGTGCGGCCTGCACTCATCACTGGCGAAACGAAGGCAATTCATGAAGCTCTATCACGCACCCGGAAGCTGTTCCCAGGCAGTCCATATCGTTTTGCGCGAAGCCGGTCTCGATGCCGGATTAATCGAAGTGGACGCGCGCAAACATGTGATCGTGGGTGGCGGCGATTTTTACGAGGTCGCGCCACTGGGTTACGTGCCTTTACTCGTGCTCGATGACGGCGTGGTGCTGCGCGAAGGGCCGGTCATCATGCAATATCTGGCGGATCTGAAACCCGCAAGCGGTCTTGCGCCAGCGAACGGGACGATGGCGCGTTATCGTCTGCAGGAGTGGCTCAACTTCCTGACTTCGGAAATCCACAAAGGCTTTTTGCCGCTGCTTTATGCGGTCGCGGCGGGCAAATATGTCGATACGGCGCGGCCCAAACTACTCGCGCGCTTCATGTGGATCGACCAGCAGCTTGAAGGGCAGCGCTATTTGATGGGCGAGAGTTTCACGCTCGCCGATGCTTATTTATTTGCGCTGACGGGCTGGGGAAAGGCCGCGTGGATGAAGTCGGTTTATAACGCCGATATCGATTTGAACGGTTTGGGGAATGTGCGGCAGTGGTACGAGCGCGTGCGGGCGCGGCCGGCCGTTCAGGAGGTGCTGGAGAGGGAGGGTTTTGGCGGGTGATGGGGAGAAGGCGCCGTGCGGACCACGCCGCACGGCTTGCGATAAACCTTAACCCTGCAACTTAACCCTGCGGCGCCACCACAAAAAACACATAGTCGCGCGCCGCCAGTTCGCGTCCCCATGCGTGCTTGTGTACGCTCACCGACTCGGGTTCCTCGCCGCTGATCCAGCGCGCCTGCACGATACAATGCACGTCGCCTGCGCGGCAGACGAATAGCGCGCCGCGCTGATCCAGCCCGGCGAGATGCAGCCACGGCGTCGTTTGCGGCTCGCCCATGTTCCAGTACTGCGTCTGCCCGCGGCTATAAAACGCGACGGACTGCGCTTCGTGCGGCGACCCGGCCACGGCGGGCACATCGCGCCCGAAGCGCTGGTTCCACATGGATTGAGCGGCGGCGGCGAGTTCGGCGCGCGGCTCGGCGGCTTCGTCGCTGTTGTGGCGCGCACCCAGATAGCCGATCGTCGCCGTCACCGCGAGCACGATCAGCCAGTAGCCGCCCAGCACGCGCCAGGCGCGCGCGGGAACGAGGGCGATCCCCGCACGGTCCAGCACGGCCAGCCAGAGCGGCGCAATGGCGAACCATTGCGCCATGCCCCAGACCGACGCCATCTGCGTGCGCGCGGCGCAGGCGATCAGGCCCACGGCGAACAGCGGCCCAAGCGTGAGCCACCAGAGATCCGGATTGAGCGAGGGCTTCACCACGCTCGCGGCCATCAGCTTTGCGGCTTCGCCGCGACGCTCGCGCACCATCAGCAGCATGCCGACGAAGCTCAGCGCGAGATAGCCGATCTGCGCCAGCGTATAGATGCCAAAGCGCCCCAACGCCGCGCCGATCGTTCCACCCGTGCGTTTATCGGCGTAAGCGAAAGTCGGGAAATGATTGACCACGAGCCAGTGGACGTGCGGCGCAATGGCGGCGCCAAACGCCAGCGCGACCAGCAGCGTGCGGCGCTCGAACAGACGCGCGCGCCAGGCCGGACGCGCCAGCGTCGCGAATACCAGCGCGGCCAGCAGCACCACCGAAAAGTATTTGCCCAGCACTGCCGCCGCAGCGAATACGCCCAGCGCCAGCGCGGCGCGCGCTTCGCGCGTCTGCATGTAGCGCACGAAGAAGTATGCGGTCCACGGCCAGATCGACAGCAGCACCGAGTTCGCGTTGAACTTGATCGCGAGGTTCGAGTAGAGCGGCGAAATCGCCATCGCCACGCCCGCGAGCAGCGCAATCCGGCGCGGCACGAAACGCCCGGCCAGCGCGACGATACCGAACAGTCCTGCCATCGCGTTCAGCGACGACAGCGCGAAATAGGCGATGTCGGTATGCGGAAACACGCGAAACCAGCCCGCCGTGATCCATGCGAAGAGCGGCGGATGCTTGGCATAGCCGGCCTGCCATTCGATGCCCCAGACGTAGTTCTCGACCATATCGCCCGGCGTGTCGAGATTGCTGCGCGAGAGCCACGCCGCGAGCGTCCAGACGAGCGCGTGCAGCGGCAGCAGCCAGAGCAGTTTGCCGGTCTCGTTCGATTCGCCCATGCGCGCGGCGGCGATCGGTGGCTGGAGGGTGGTTGTGTGTGACATCGATATTTCGGTCTGCGGAAAATTAGGCCCGAAGTGCGCCAGATAGGTGAGACAACTTCAACCAGGGGAGCCGAATTTCCGCGCTCAGGCGCGGCGGGTCTGGAAGGTCCAGAGCGAGTTCGCGCTGTAGGTCAGGATCAGCACGCAGGCCGTGGTAATGCATTGGGCCAGCAGCCAGGCAGTCGCGAAGCGGTGGATCAGCACAAACATGAGCGCGCTGTTGAGCGCCACACCGACCGCGGCGACGGCGAAAAAGCGCGGTGCAGCTTCGCGATGCGAGCGCGTGGCGCGAAAGGTCAGGCGGTAATTCAAGATGTAATTGACGATGGCGCCGGCCACCGCGCCCAGCGCCGATGCCGCAACCGCGCCGCACGCGTGCACCAGCACAAGCGCGCTGAGCACGCCGTACTGCACGGCGGTTCCGGCCGCACCGACACAGGCGTAACCGGCAAAACGCCGGATCTGGGCGAGCTTCATGCGCAGCGCCTGTGGAGCGGACCGATTGTCAGGTCCGCGTTGATCTTGTGTTGATGCACGGCGAGCGAGAGTCGCCGATGCGCACGGGTATTGTGGTTCACTCTTTTCTCGGGCAGGGTCGGACGCCCTTTTATCTGCTCGTCCAGCGCGAGCTGCGCGCCGGACGGCGATCTATCTGGCACCCATATATCGGCCGGTTGGCCGGAATGTTTAGATCAAGCGGCGAAATTCTACCCTGGGGTGCCGCCGATCACTTGTGCTGGCGCAAACGAAAATAAACCTCTTCACGGCATCCACCGATGCACGATCACGCTGGTGCCGTTGTAATTGTCCTTGGTGATTACGTACTCGCCGTTTGCACGCTGGTACACGCGCAGCCCGTACATCGAATCGACATCGTTGCCTACATCCACGTTGGAGGGATTCGCGTTCGTGAGCGTGGTGACGAGTTGGCCCGTTGTAAGGTTGTAGATATCGATATTGGGCACCGTATGCACATAGCCCACGAACAGATAATTGCCGGCTGCGGCAATCGATTTCGGGTTCGCGCTGGTGAGGGTGATGACGGGGCTGGGCTTGCTGATATTGCCTGCGGCCCAGCCGTGATAGATCTGGATGGTGCCGTTCATGGCGGTCCAGTCCCAGTTGCCGGCGAGGCCTTGCGCGAGAATCATCGTGTCGGTTTCCGGCTGATAAAGGATGCGCGCCGTGGGCCGCACGCTTTCGGGCGTCGAGATCGTCGTGGCCGTGCCCCACGAGGGTTTGCCGGTGCCGTCGAAGCCGTTGAACGGGTAGTGATAGATGTGGTTGGTGCGATCGAGTCCTGCCCAGATGTCGCCCCGGCTGTCCAGACAAAAACCGCCCGTGACCTGCAAGGTCGTGTTGAAGGCGGTGCCGGGCAGCGATGCATCGGGAATGGCGATGTAGCCGCTCGCAGAATTGAAGTGGTAGAGGTAGAAGATGCCGGGATTCTGGCCGGACGCCACCAGAATGCGGTTGCCGCCCACCGTGACGAGCTGGCCGAAGTGCTCGTTGCGCTGCGTGTCGTTCATGTTCAGGCGCGGGTCGTTCGGGTAGGTGAACGGATCGATGGTGTTGGCGACGAAGGTGCCGCCCGCCGTGCCTGTAAAGATCCCCGTGCCGCTATAGAAGAGCGTGGCGTCCGTGAGCGGATCGGGCGCGGCAACGCCCTCGAAATTGAGCGCCTGGAGCTTGTAGAGCAGCGTGCCCGCCGCGTTGTAGACGTGGAGGTCGGTGCCGCCGTTGCGCCCCAGATCCCAGCCGCCGCCCCAGGGATTGTTGAGCACATAGAGATTGCCCGCACTGTCCTTGCCGATGCCGGTGATGCGCGTGAAGCGCTTGTCGCCCACCTGACCCTTGATGCCGGTCGTGCTGTCCAGATAGCCGCCCGTCACGCCGAAGGTTCCGGTGAGTGTCGGTGTGCCCGCGATGTTGTAGAGCTTGATATTCATGTCCGGCCCTTCGTCGCCGACCATCAAGAGTCCGGTCGATGCATCGAAGTAGAGCGCCGAAGGCTGCGCGCCCGCCGCCATCTGGATCGTCTGCAACGGTGCGCCTGCCGCGCTGAATTCGCTGATCGTGCCGCTGCTCTTCTGCGCGACCCAGAGATTGCCCGCGCTGTCGAGCGCGAGCGCGCCGGGGTTGCTCAGGGCGATGTCGCGTTGCCAGACGCCGTCGGTGGTGAACACGCGCACGCGGTTGCCGTAGAAGTCGCTCGCGTAGAGCAGATTGCCGGCGGTGGCGAGGCCCGTGATGGCGTCGGCGCGGCTCACCTTGTTCCAGACGCTCACGTTGATGGTGAGGTCGCGCGTGCCGTCCGCACGCTGATAGCGCGCGACCGTGCCGCTGCCGTACGAGGTGCCCGATTGCAGCACAGTGAAGATCGAGGTGGCGTTGCCGGTGATCGCGCCGCCCTGGAACTCGTCGTGGATACCGATCGAGCCGAGGCTCTTGCCGTTCTGATAGATGGCGACACCGCCTTCGTTTTCGTCCCAGAACGAGGCCGTATAGACAACGCCTTCGGGCGCGACCCACATCGATCGCGCGCCGTTGCCCACATGCGCGGCGAGCGTGCCGTAGGTGTTGGCGAGCCAGTCGGTGGTGTACTGCTGCGCGTGTGCGGCAGGCGAAAAGAGGGCGAGGGCAGCGGCTGAAAGCAGCGTAACCTGAAGGGCGCGCGTGCGCTTCGTGAACATGGACAAACTCCTGATGCACTCGTGCAGTGAGGCGATAAGGGTGAATGGGGTGAAAAAAATCGACGCGCGATGCGTTGCGCGGCCCGTGCGCGAGCAAGCCACATGCCACCATGCCATGTGAATGCAAACGTTTGCATCGCAAGAAATTGCGAAATAAATCGATGCGCGCAGCCATGCGGCTTCGCTCATGCGCAGCGAATCGAAAATATTTTTTTCGCCGACCTGGGCGCAGCGGTCCGGACGGGGCCGCGCCAACGTGCTGGAATTATTTGCCAGCGCAACGTTCGCTTTTTGCGCCGCTTTTACACGCTTGTGCCCGTCACGCCGATGTCATCGAGCGATCGCGAATCGCCAGGTATTACTAACGAACTCAAACGAGTACGCGAGGAGCAGAAGCGGAGCGCAAGCGGATTACAAGCGGAGCACAAGCGTGCCGGATCAACGGCTTCACGCGAGTGTCGAATTTTCGACACGATTAGCAGCGCATTATTCCGGGGCGGTTGCCATGTTCTATGATGATTGAGCGCAGGCACTCCGTCGCCGGCCAGCCGCATCCCGTGGCCCGGAAGACGCGATGGCTGCTCGCGAAAGTGCACCGTCCACCCGTTCCGATGCACAATGCGTTCTTTGCTTGCTTTTGTGACGTCCGGCCATAGCTATGGAGCCTATGTCTGGAAACCAGGGACAGCATGCCAGTGAAAACGGAATTCATCGAAGCGAGCAGTGCCCGCCCGGAATTGCTCTGTTATCTCGTGGCGATCGCCGCGTCGTCTTACGCGCTCACGCAGGAGTGGCGCGTCGATCATGTCGTTTCGTGCTGCCGCGAGTGGCTGCACAAGGCCGGTGCGACGATGCACTGGCTCGACCGCGTGCGGCTGGGCCAGCTTGCGCTGAAGATCGCGAGCCGCGATCTGCTGGGCGCGGGAATCGCCGTGCGCCTGTCCAGTGTCTCGGCCCTCTTTACCGATGAAATGGAACTCAATGAGGCGTCGACGATGGTTCAGCGCATGATGTCGCTGTGCCAGGAAGCGTTGTAAGCGTCGTCGTCTTTCGAGCGGATGGCGCGAAATTCTCCAGCCAGTTCCACGGGTAAATGCCACGGTCGTGGCCATCGCTGAAGACCAGTTGCACGCCATAGCCCATCGGCGCGATGCCGATGAGCGCGAGATCCGGGGAGATCGATGCGGCCGGGTCTTGGCCGCGCAGGCGCGCGCCGCGGCAGTGGCCGCACAGGCAGGCGGCCCGCAGCGCGGCGACAGGCAGGCGCTGGTGCGCACCGTCGGGCCATATCAGCAGCAGCGTCGCGCCTTGCGCCCGTAGCTCCACGGGAACCTTCATGACGCGGCACCTTCGAGTTGCTGCAAGGCGATACGTACGGCCTTGCGCACTTCGGGATCACGGTCCTCCAGCGCGGCCTGCAACGGCGCGATGCTTTGCGGCGAGCCGAGTTCGCCCAGCGCAAGCGCCGCTTCCTTGCGCAAATTGCTGATCGAATGCGTGAGCAGCGCGGCAACTGCGATTGCTGCCTGCGGATCGGCCAGCCGCCCGAGCGCACGCGCGGCGCGCAAACGCACTTGCCAGTATTCGTCTTCGAGCGCGGCTACCAGCGCATCGCGCGCCGCGTGGGCGCGCAATTTGCCGAGCGTGGTCGCGGCCTCCTCGCGCACCTGCCAGTCGGCGTCGCGCAGGGCCTGAAGTAGCGCGGGGGCCACATGCTCATCGTCTGCGGCGGCGAAGCCCAGCGCGGCCGCAGACGCGCGCCGTACAGAACCTTGGGCATCGGTGCCCAGCAGCGCCGAGAGCGGCGCGAGCGCGCGCGCGTCCTTGAGCCAGCCCAGCACGGCTACGGCCTCGATCCGCACTTCGGCGTGGGCGTCGTCGAGCGCCGCGCGCGCGGGCTCGAAAGCGGCGGCGTCGCGCAGCTCGCGCAGTCCGCGCAATGCGGCGCTACGCGCGAACGGCTCGGGCCGTGCTGCCCAGCGTCGCAATACATTCGCCGATGCCACGTCCTTGAGTTCGGAAAGCGCCTGCTGGGCCGCCTCGCGCACGCCAGCATCAGCGTCGAGCAATGCGGCGCACAGCGCTTCCACCACGTCTTCCTGTTCCCACGCGGCCAGCACGGCGGCCGCCTCACGGCGCACTTCGGCTGCGGTGTCGCTGTGCAGCGTCGCGACCAGCGCGGGAATCAGCGTTTCATCTTCGAGGTCGGCGAGATCGAGCACGGCGATGCGCCGCACGGCGGCGTCCGGATCGGTGAGGCGGCCGAGCGCGCTGGATTCAGAAAAGGCTGTCATGTTCAAATCGATATGGAATGCGAATTATTGTGCCGCGTCGTATTGCATCGAAGCACGACGATTCAGCGCAGCAAGTAAGGAATGTCGACCTTGACCGCACCGGTCGGGCAATCGCGCTCGCAAGGCATGCAATACCAGCATTCGTCGAATTGCATATAGGCTTTGCCTTTGGACGTATCGATCGCCAGCAGGTCGAGCGGGCATACATCGACGCAAACGGTGCAGCCTTTGTCGGCGATGCAGAGGTCCTCGTCGATAGTGACGGGCGCGCTGCTGCGCTGGAAAATATCGTGGGGGGTAAATGACATAGTGTTGTTTCTCCGGGCTGTTTCAGTCAGCCAGTTCAATGCGCTTCAGCCAGTTCCTGCGCGGGACGGATGCGCATTCGCTCATAGGCGTTCTGTTCATCCGCGCCGATTGGCACCACATACGGTTTGACGGCGCGTTTTTCGCAAACCATGCTGCCGCTCGCGTTCTTGCGCAGATCGGTGTGGCAGAACCAGTTGGCGTCGTCGCGCTGCGGATAGTCGACGCGATGGTGATAAAGCCCCCAGCGGCTTTCGGTGCGAAACAGCGAGGCGCGCGCGGCCATTTCCGCGCAGTCGCGAATCGCCCGCACTTCGGCGGCGCGCATTAGTTCATGCGGATTATTCGCCTTGATCGCCTCGATATCTTCGGCAATCGCGTCAAAGCGCTGCAGGCCGATTTCCATCTTGCGCGTGACCTTGGGCGGCTGCAGATAATCGTTCACCATACGGCGCAGCTTGTATTCGACCTGTGCGGGCGCGAGGCCGTCCGTGCGGGCAAGCGGTGCGTAGATACGTGCCCGCTCGGCGTCCAGTTGCGCCTGATCGAGCGGTGCGTGTTCGCGGCCCGCCACGTAATCGGCGGCATCGTGGCCCGCGAACCAGCCGTAGGTGAACGCGCCCAGCATGTAGTTGTGCGGTACGGCGGCCATATCGCCGGCGGCGTAAAGCCCCGGCACGGTCGTGCGCGCGCGTGAATCGACATAGACGCCCGAGGCGCTATGCCCGCTACAAAAACCGATCTCGGAGATATGCATTTCCACCATCTGCGTGCGGTAATCGGTGCCGCGTCCCGCATGAAAGCGGCCACGGCTCGGGCGTTCGTTGGTGTGCAGGATCTGCTCGATGGTCTGGATGGTTTCCTCGGCAAGATGGTCGAGTTTGAGGAACACCGGGCCGTTGCCGCTTTGCAGTTCCTGATAGAACTCCCACATCATCTGGCCGCTCCAGTAATCGCATTCGATGAAGCGTTCGCCCTTGCCGTTGGCCGTGAAACCGCCCAGCGGCCCGGTCACGTAGGCGCAGGCCGGACCGTTATAGTCCTTGATGAGCGGATTGATCTGGAAGCATTCGAGGTTGGTGAGCGCCGCGCCTGCGTGATAGGCCATCGCATAGCCGTCGCCCGCGTTGGTGGGGTTTTCGTAGGTGCCCATCAGATAGCCGGAGGAAGGCAAGCCCAGCCGCCCGGCCGCGCCGCAGCACAGGATCACGGCCTTCGCGCGCACCACCACGTTGTGCGCCGTGCGGCAATCGAAGCCGATCACGCCGCACACGGCGCCCTGTGCGTCGGTAAGCAGGCGTGTGGTGACGACGCGATTGGTGATGTCGATACGCGCGCGTTTGAGCTGGCGGTACAGCACCTTCTTGATGTCGTGGCCTTCGGGCATGGGCAGCACATAGGCGCCCATGTGATGGACCTTCTTGACCGCATAGTCGCCGTTGCCGTCTTTTTCGAACTTCACCCCCCAGCGGTCGAGTTGCTCGATGGTGGTAAAGCTGTGTTTCGCATACGCATAGACGGCGTCCTGATCGACGATGCCGTCATTCGCGATAGTGATTTCGCGCGTGTATTGCTCGGGCGTGGCGTGACCCGGAATCACAGCGTTATTCAGGCCGTCCATGCCCATCGAGATCGCGCCGCTACGCTTCACATGGGCTTTTTCGAGCACCAGCACGCGCAACGCGGGATTGCGCTCCTTCGCCTTGATGGCGGCCATCGGCCCGGCAGTGCCGCCGCCCACCACGACGATGTCGTACTCCAGCACTTCGGTAGGGATTGCTTCCGTATTCATTACGTCATCCTTATTGATTGGCTGTATGCGAGGCGTTCTTGTCGCGATCCACGCGCAGACGGTACTGGAACGCGTCGCCGCGGAAGTAGAGGTACTCGTAGTCGATTGGCGTGCCGTCGGCGTCGTGGGTGGTGCGTTCGATGCGCAGCACCGGGCTGCCTTCCTGCACGCGCAGCGCGTCGACGATATCGTCGTCTGCGAGCATGGCGTCGATCGATACATCAGCATGACCGAGCGCCACGCCACAGTCGTTTTCCAGAATCAGGAAGATATCGCGCGCCACCAGATCGGCGTTGGCCAGACGCTTGCCCAGCGCCTCGGGCAGCCAGGTGAGTTCGAGCGAGACCGGTTCGCGGTTGAGCAGCCGCACGCGATGGATTTCGACCACGTTATCGCCTTCGGCCAGGTGCAGTTTTTGCGCGACATGGCGGCTGGCTTTGACAACGCGAAACGAGCGCAACTGATTGACGATCTCGTAGCCCATCGACGACATCGCCTCGGCAAAGCCTTGCAGTGAGGTCACGTTCTGGAACGCTTTGGGCTTGGACACGAACGTGCCCTTGCCATGCAGGCGAAACACGAGGCCTTCCTTCTGCAGGTCGCCCAGCGCCTGACGCACGGTGATTCGGCTCACGCCAAATAGCGCGCAAAGTTCGTGTTCGGACGGCATCTGGCTGTGCGGGGCGTAGGTGCCGTCGAGGATGCGCGCGCGCAGCGTGTCCTTGATCTTTGCGTAGAGCGGTTGAGGCGGCAGGGCGACGAGCTTGTTCTGGGACATGGCTAACTTGTTATAACAAGATGGAGCCAAGTCTAAACAGCGCGTGGAGCGACGTCAACGAAGGATTTCTGCTATCGACGTTCCATCGCGCGCATAGCCACGCGCGCCGCCTGGGCATCCGCACCTTTCATATTCATTCGCGCAATGCTTGGTAGGCGTGGCGGCGCGCATCGTCCAGAATGGGCCGGTTTGGCTACACCGGTTTGGCTACACAACAAGGAGCAGCATGGTCAACCCCATCCGCAGTGAAATCGACTTCGACGCGCCGGGCCGCCATACCGGCTATCTGCGCCTGCCGCATTCGGTGCATCGCTCCGCTTATGGCTGGATTCCCATTCCGGTCGCGTCGATCCGCAATGGCTCCGGCCCAACCGTGTTATTGATGGGCGGCAATCACGGTGACGAATACGAAGGGCAGATTCTTGTTTCGCAATTGCTGCGCGAGATCGAGCCGCAATATGTGCAAGGCCAGTTGATCTTTCTGCCGATGGCGAATTTCCCCGCCGCCGACGCGGGTCTGCGCACCTCGCCGTTAGATGGCGGCAATCTGAACCGCAGTTTTCCGGGCGACCCGCAAGGCGAGCCAACCGCTGTTATTGCGGACTATATCGAGCACACGCTGCTTTCGCGTTCGCAATATCTGCTCGATTTCCATTCGGGCGGCAGTTCATTGATTTATCACGGTGCGAATATGCTGGCGATCGAGCCGCGCGACGCCGAGGAAAATACCCGTTTGCGTAATTTGCTTGCCGCTTTCGGCATGCCGCGCGCCTTTTTGCATCCGCCCAATCCTTTGCATTCGGCCAGCGCCGCGCGCCGCCAGGGCGCATTGTCGATCGTCACGGAACTGGGCGGTGCGGGTATCGTGCAGCCGCAATTGCTGCGCGAGGCGCGTGAAGGCGTGTTGCATCTGCTAGGTAGCATCGGCGTACTGGCGGGGCCGCTGGTGCCCGCCGCGCCGCCGGGCGAAACACGCTTCTATCGGGTTGCGGGCGCTTCGCACTATGTTTATGCCCACGAGCGCGGGGTGTACGAACCGCTCGTGCAACTCGGCCAACTTGTGAGCGCAGGACAGCCCGCTGCACGCATTCACTTTCCCGATACACCGCTGCGCGAGCCCGTTACGGTTGCTTTTGAAGCGGAAGGTGAAGTCGTGTGCCAACGCGCGATGGCCGCCGTGCAGCGCGGCGATTGTCTTTCCCATCTGGCGCAACCCGTATAACGCGCAATGCAACGCCATTCGACGCCAATCGAATG
>NZ_DASZJJ010000155.1:0-14538 GCF_035948235.1 Paraburkholderia sp.
TTGGTTTCGTTATCGAGCAGCTTGGGCGTGGTGCCCGACGAGATCAGCGCATGGAAGCCGGAGACCGAACCGCACGCGATCGTGATGAAGAGGAACGGGAACAGGTTACCAGACCACACCGGACCGCTGCCGTCGATGAACTTCGTGAAGGCCGGCATCTTGAGTTCCGGCGCAACGATCAGAATGCCGATCGCGAGCGCCAGGATCGTGCCGATCTTCAGGAACGTCGAGAGGTAATCGCGCGGCGCAAGCAGCAGCCACACCGGCAGCACCGACGCCACAAAGCCGTAGCCGATCAGAATCCATGTCAGTTGCGTGCCCGTGAAGGTGAACATCGCGGCGAGCGTGGGCGAATCGTGTACGTGCTGGCCAAAGGCGATCGACGCCATCAGCAGGACAAAGCCGATGATCGAAATCTCGCCGATCTTGCCCGGGCGGATATAGCGCACGTAAAGGCCCATGAAGATCGCGATGGGAATCGTCGCGGCCACGGTAAACGTGCCCCACGGCGAGTTCGTCAGCGCCTTCACCACGATCAGCGCGAGCACCGCGAGAATGATGATCATGATGAGGAAGGTGCCGAACAGGGCGATCACGCCCGGAATCGGCCCGAGTTCCATCTTCACGAGATCGCCCAGCGAGCGGCCGTCGCGGCGCGTGGACAGGAACAGCACCACGAAGTCCTGCACCGCGCCCGCGAACACCACGCCCGCGAGAATCCACAGCATGCCAGGCATATAGCCCATCTGCGCGGCCAGCACCGGCCCGACCAGCGGGCCTGCGCCCGCAATCGCCGCAAAGTGGTGGCCGAACAGCACGTACTTGTTGGTGGGCACGTAGTCCAGGCCGTCGTTGTGACGCACGGCCGGCGTCATGCGCAGACCGTCGAGCTGCAGCACCGTCGACGCAATGAAGCGCGAGTAGAAGCGGTAAGCGATGAGATAAACGCAGACCGCGCAAATCACGATCCACAGTGCGGAAATGCGCTCGCCGTGCGCGAGCGCGATGGTGCCGAACGCGAACGCGCCAAGCAGCGCGACTAGCGTCCAGACGACAAAACTGGATGTACGACTCATGGCGTCTCCTGTGTCGACCGCACTTGGCGCTTGAGCGCTTAGTGCGGTCCCATGCATAGCATTATGTTTTTGGTCTATTGGGTGGTCTTGTGCCCGCGTTCTTCATACTAGACAAAGACGGGGCGAAGCGTGGCGCACAATGGCGCACGCTATGGGCGCCTAGTATTCGCTTTCACCGCGCAAGCCACAACCGGACAACTACGTAAGGCGACTACGTAGTACTACGTAGCCAACACTGTCACGACGCATTCACGGACAGCGATAACCCTTCCGCATCGCGTCGCGCACCGGCGCCATGCGGCTGGGCGAGTCGGCCAGTACCGCATCCACGCCTGCGCAAGCCGCCGCCTTGTAGTCCGCCGCGCTATTCACGGCAATCGCGACGATATGCACGCCCGGATTCGTGCGAAAACACTGCACCGCTTGCGGCGACCACAAGCGCGCATCGGCGACGCTTGAATGCGCTTCGCCCAGCGTGAAGCGCTCTGTCAGATCGAGCGATCGACGCCATTCGAAGGCGGTCCATGCGCCCGCTGGCGGCGGCGCGTCGCACGTATGCGCCAGCGCCATGTTCGCCAGACGCGCGCGCGTCGCATCGCGCGACTCGAACACGCGAGCGCGCGGCCATGCAGCAAACGCCTGCTGATACGCCGCTTCGGTCGAATAGAGCAGCACGCGGTCCCACGCAGCGGTTTCGTCGAGCACATGCGCGACGGCGGATGCCTGTGGCGCGGCGGGCAGCGCTTTCATGTCGAGGATCACGGGGATGTCAGCGGGAATCGCGGCCAGCGCTTCCGCGAGCGTGGGAATGCCAACAAACTTCTGCCGAAAAGGCCACGCGCCTTGCGAGTCGAACTGCCAGCCCGCGTTGACGTGCGCGAGTTCGGCTGCGGTCTTTGCCGCGACCGGGCCATGCGCGTCGGTGAGCGCGGCAAGATCGGCCGGGCGATACAGCACCGGCACGCCATCGCGGCTCAATTGCACGGTGAGCCAGATGGCGTCGGCGTGATTCGCGAGCGCCGAACGGCTCGCAACCAGCGTGTTCTCGGGCGCATCGCCCGTGCCGCCCCGATGCGCGATCACGAGCGGCGGCGTGTGCATCGCCTGCGGTTCAGAAGCGCCGGGCGATACTGTGCCGCCCGCGCATGCCGCCAGCCCTGACACCGCCAGGACAGCAAAGGCACGCAAAGTCATCATTCGCATCATGTGATCGGCTCAGGAAAGAGGGCGCTTCAATGGCATACGTGAGAAATCGTTGCGCACGCACCCAATTCGCGCGAAATCCGCAGCAACAGGGGAATTAGCCATCCCCGTGCACGCGCCCGGTTATGCTTGCACACTCTGCTCACGAACGTCGCCATGCCCGCCCCATTTTTCTTCAACGACCGGCTGAAGACAAAAATCTTCCTGCTCGCGGTCGTGCCGTTTCTTGCCGCAATCGCCAGCATCGGCATCGGCGTGCGGCAGCAGGCGACCGCGCTTGCGCGCACGCAGCACGCGACCATGCAGGCCGCGTATCTGTCGAGCAAGGAGATCGAGCTGCGCCATTACGTCGAGCTCGCCACCAGCGCCATCGAGCCGCTCTACGCGCCCGACGCCAGCACAACGGGCACGGCAAGCACCGCCCCAACACTGCCCGACGATGCCGCCCGCCAGCGCGCCGCGCTCGCCGTGCTGCAGAAGATGGACTTCGGTCCCGACGGCTATTTCTTCGTCTACGACATGCACGGCCGCTCGCTGATGCATCCGCGCGAGCCTGGCCTTGTCGGCCAGGATCTGTGGAACCTGCGCGATCCGCAGGGCGCGCTCACCATCCAGCAGCTCGTGGCTGCGGCGCAGCGCGGCGGCGGCTACGTGCGCTACATGTGGCATCGGCCCTCGACAGGCAAGCTCGCGCCCAAGCTCGGTTACGTGGTTGCGCTGCCGCGCTGGGGCTGGATGGTCGGCACCGGCATTTATCTCGACGATGTCGATTCCACACTTGCCCATATCGACGAACGCGCCTCGGCCAATATCGAGCGTACGTTGCAATGGCTCGGCGTAATCGCGCTGGCGGGCGTGGGCGTGTTCGCACTCGGCGCGCTGGTGCTCAACGTGAGCGAGTACCGCAGCACCGACGCCAAGCTCAAGCGTCTCGCCCAGCAGGTTGTGGAATCGCAGGAGCAGGAGCGCGCGCGCCTGTCGCGCGAGCTGCACGACGGCATCAGCCAGATGCTGGTGTCGGCCAAGCTGCTGCTCGAATCGGCGCTTGCGCGCTTCGAGCGCGGCGAGTCGCGCGTCACCGCCGCAGAGGCCTCGCTGTCCACCGGACTCACGCGCCTGTCCGACACGCTGCGCGAAGTGCGCCGCATTTCGCACGCTCTGCGCCCGGCCATGCTCGACGACCTGGGTCTGGCCGCCGCGCTCGAGCAGCTCACGCGCGAACTCGCCGATGAATCGTCGGTGGAAATCGGCTTTACGCAGGCGGGCGAGGGCGGCCAGGCCATGAGCGTGCTGGCCGCGCCCTTGCCCGATGCCGTCAACACCGCCCTGTTTCGCATCGCGCAGGAAGCGCTTACCAACATCGTGAAGCACGCCCATGCGCGCCGCGCTGCACTCACGCTCGATATCGCGCAGGATGGCGTGACGCTGTCCATCGCCGACAATGGGCGCGGCTTCGACGTCGCGCTCGCGCAAGCCGATCCGCGCGCGGGCATGGGGCTGCGCAACATGCGCGAGCGCCTGGAGCCGCTAGGCGGCCAGCTTTCGATCAGCTCGAAGCCGGGCCATACGGTGCTGACCGCGTGGGTGCCGATCCGCGCGAACAGCGCCCGCAACGATGACGCCGCACCGAAGCACCATCCGTAGAAGTAGAAACATACGAAGAAGCACAGAGACACCATGAACGAACCAGCCAAAGCCGCGCGCCTCGTACTTGTCGACGATCACCCGCTCGTGCGCGACGGTCTGCGCGCGCGGCTGGAAGCCGTGCCAGGCCTCGAAGTCGCGGGAGAAGCGGGCAATGCCGACGAAGCCATTGCGCTGGCCGCCGCGCTCGAACCCGATCTCGCGTTAATGGATGTGGGCATGGCCGGCATCAACGGCATCGCGCTGGCGGGGATTTTTCACGAACGCTTTCCGGCGATCCGCGTGCTGATGCTGTCGATGCACGATAACGTCGAGTATGTGACGCAGGCGCTGCGCGCGGGGGCAAGCGGCTATGTGCTCAAGGATTCGCCGGGCGCGGAGATCGTGCGCGCGATCGAGGCGGTGCTGGCCGGGCAGACGTTCTTCAGCGCGGGACTGGGCGCGCGCATGATCCAGGCGTCGCTCAAGGACACGCCCATCGAGCGGCTCACGCCGCGCGAGCGCGACATCCTGGACGCCCTCGCCGAAGGGCTGTCGAGCAAGCAGATCGCGCAGCGTGCGGGGCTGTCGGTGCGCACGGTCGAGACGCACCGGCTCAACCTCAAGCGCAAGCTCGATATCGACGGTCAGGCTGAGTTGATCAAGTTCGCGGTGGAGAACCGCAGGAATCAGGCGCAAAGATAGTCGCGAAGACAGCCGCCACAAAACACACACGGCGCGTCTCTTGCGAGCACGCGCCGTGCGATTTTCTTGCGAACGCCTAAGCTAGCTTAAAGTTGCCGAATCAGCTGCGTGCGTTGTGATCGACGAGGAACTTGATGAGGCCGTCGATGCCGCCCTTGGCGATCTGGTCGGCGAACTGGGTCTGATAGACCTGGATCAGCCACGCGCCCATCATGTTGATGTCATAGATCTTCCAGCCGTTGCCGGAACGCTCGAGGCGATAGTCGATGGCGTCGTCGCCGCCGTTGCTCAGCACATGCGACTGCACGACAGTGTCTTTCGCGGCCGCGCCGGTGTTCGACGGCGCGAACTTGAAGTTGACCTGGGTATCACGAAGTTGCGCGAGCGACGATGCATAGGTCTTCACGAGCAGGAGTTGGAATTGCTCGTACAACTTTTGCTGCTGCTCGGGCGTGGCCGTGGTCCAGGCCTTGCCGATAGCGATGCGCGTGGTGCGCTGGAAATCGGTGGCCGGCACGAAATGGGTCTCGACCACTTTCGTGATCTGGGCCATGTCGCCGCCGCGGGCTTGCGGATCGGCCTGCATCGCCTTCACGGTGCCTTCAACGGCGGCCTTGACGACGGCATCCGGCGACGACTGGGCGAAAGCGGCGCCCGACACGCCCGACAGGAAGGCGGCGGCGAGAAATGCGGTCAGATAACGTTTCATACGCGTTTTTTGGAACAGTGAATATCAGATGCCGACGGATGAGGCAGGTTCAGGCGCAAGCCACGCTGCGATCCCGCCCCGGCTGACCCAGTATAACGGCTTTGCCGCCTGCGCTCGTGTGCGCGAGGCACGCCTGACTGGGCGAGGCCGGTATACTTGAGCGCTTCACGTCAAGAATAGTCAAACGACAAGGCCCCCTCGCCTTTATGCTGAAGCCATTCATCATCCACCTCGTCGCCTGGTCTGTGCGCCGCGCGGCGTGGGTCATCGCAATCGCGCTCGCGCTCGCCGTCCTTGGCGGCGTGTACGTCGCGAAGCATTTCAAGATCAACACCGACATCAGCGGCCTCGTCGAGAACAACGCCGAATGGGCCGCGCTGGGCGACGCCAAGGACAAAGCGTTCCCGCAACGCAGCAGCTCGCTGCTCGTGGTGGTCGAAGCGCAGGCGCCCGAACTCGCGGACGCCGCCGCCGACAAGCTCGCCGACGCCCTCAAACAGGACAAGACCGAATTCAGCGCCGTCTCGCAGCCCGCGGGTGGCCCGTTCTTCGAGCACAACGGCCTGCTGTTCCCCTCCACGCCCACGGTGCTGTCCACCACTGGCCAGCTCGTGCAGGCTCGCCCGCTGATCAACCAGCTCGCGAAAGATCCGAGCCTTGCGGGCCTGGCGGGCACGCTCACGACCACGCTGCAACTGCCGCTCACGATCGGTCAGGTCAAGCTGCCGCAGATGGCCAACCTGCTCGGCAGCGCCGCCGATACCGTCGATCAGGTGCTCGCGGGCAAGCCGGCCGCGTTCTCGTGGCGCGCGCTGGTGGACAAGGACGCCGCAACGAAACCCGCGTTCTCCTTCGTGACCGTGCAGCCGGTGCTGAACTTCGCGGCGCTCAAGGCCAGCGCGAGCGCTTCGCAGGCGATCCGCGACACCGCTGGCAAGCTGCACCTCGACACCGAATACGGCGCGCGCGTGCGTCTGACCGGCGAACAGCCGCTCGCCGACGACGAATTCGCCTCGGTGCAGGACGGCGCCGCGCTCAATGGCGCGATCACGGCCATCGTCGTGCTGCTGATCCTCTGGCTCGCGCTGCGCTCGGGCCGCCTGATCGGCGCCGTGCTCATCACGCTGTTGGTCGGCCTGATCGCCACGGCGGCGCTGGGTCTGGCGATGATCGGCTCGCTCAATATGCTGTCGGTGGCCTTCATGGTGCTGTTCGTCGGGCTGGGCGTGGACTTCGGCGTGCAGTTCGGCGTGAAGTATCGCGAGGAGCGCTTCCAGGACAACCGGCTCGACGTCGCGTTGCTCAAAACCGCGCGGCTGATCGGCGTGCCGCTGACGCTAGCGGCCATCGCCGTGGCGGAAAGTTTCTTTTCGTTCCTGCCGACCGCCTACAAGGGACTGTCGGAACTCGGGCAGATCGCGGGCGTGGGCATGTTCGTCGCGTACATCTTGAACATGACGCTGCTGCCCGCGCTTATCAGCGTGTTCAAGCCGAAGGGCGAGCGCGCCTCGCCGGGCTTCGCGTTTCTCGCGCCGGTCGACAAGTGGCTCGCGGAGCATCGCAAGCCGGTGCTGATCGGCACGCTGATCGTGGTGGTCGGCGCGTCGCCGCTGCTGTACTTCCTGCGCTTCGACTTCAATCCGCTGCATCTGAAAGACCCGCATACGGAGTCGATGGCGACGCTGATCGCGCTGAAGAATTCGCCCGTCATTTCGATCAACGATGTGAGCGTGCTCGCGCCCACGCTGGCCGACGCGGACAAAATCGCCGCGAAGCTGGAAAAGCTGCCCGAAGTGGGCCGCGCGACCACGCTGAGTTCGCTGATCCCGGCAGACCAGCAGCAAAAGCTGATGCTGATCGCGAGCGCCTCGCAGCAGTTGATGCCTGCGCTCACGCAGCAGCCTTCGTCGCCCGTCACCGACGCCGTGCGCGTGGACACGCTCAAGCGCGCGGCCAACCAGCTTGCGCTGGCGGCCGGCGACCATCCGGGTCCGGGCGCCGCCGAAGCGAAGCATCTGTCGGACGGCCTCATGAAGCTCGCGGCCGCCAGCCCCGCCTTGCGCGACAAGGCCGAGACCGCCTTCAGCCTGCCGCTCAAGCTCGCTTTCGCGCAGCTCGAACGCCTGTTGCAGCCGTCCGAAATCACGCGTGAGAATCTGCCGCCCGCGATGGTGGGCGACTGGGTCTCGTCGGTCACGGGTCAGGCGATTGTCGATATCGCGCCGCGCGTGGCCGCAGGCGTCGATCCAAACGACGACGTCATGCTCGCGCGCTTCTCGCACGCCGTGAAGAAAGCGGAGCCGAACGCTATCGGCGGCCCGATCTCGATCCTGCATTCGGCCAACGTCATCATCCTGGCGTTCCTGCAGGCGGCGGCCTGGTCGGTGCTGCTAATCACGGCGCTGCTGTGGATCACGCTGCGCCACTTCGGCGACGTGCTGCGCACGCTGATTCCTCTGCTGGTATCGGCGCTCGTGACGCTTGAGTTGTGTGTTGTGTTCGGTATCCAACTCAATTTCGCCAACATCATCGCGCTTCCCCTGATGCTGGGCGTGGGCGTCGCGTTCAAAATCTATTTCGTGATGGCATGGCGGGCAGGACAAACCGGCCTGCTGCATTCGAGCCTCACACACGCGGTGCTGTTCTCGGCCGCAACCACCGCCACGGCGTTCGGCAGCCTGTGGCTTTCGCACCATCCGGGCACGTCGAGCATGGGCAAACTGCTCGCACTGTCCTTGTTATGTACGCTGATCGGCGCCGTGGTGTTCCAGCCGGTGCTGATGGGCAAGCCGCGCGCAAAGCGCGCACGATCGCAAATGCAGGGGATCGATCAATGAAGAAAAAACAAGCCGCGCTCACCATGGCGGCGGCGAGCCTGACGCTCCTCGTGACGTCAGGTTGCGCAACCGGTCCTGACCGCAAGCCGGGCGACCCGTTCGAACCGGCCAACCGGGCGATCTTCAAGTTCAACGATGAACTCGACACTCATGTCGCGCAGCCGATCGCGAAGGGTTACCAGAAAGTTACGCCGCAGCCGCTGCGCCAGGCGATCTCCAACTTCTTCTCGAATCTCGGCGATGTCAGCAACTTCGCCAACGATCTGCTGCAGCTGAAGATCACCGACGCGACCGAAGACCTCATGCGTCTGGCCATGAACTCGACCTTCGGTCTGGGCGGCCTGCTCGACTTCGCGACCGCTGCGGGACTGCCCAAACACCATCAGGACTTCGGTTTGACGATGGGCCATTACGGCGTGCCGGCCGGCCCGTACCTCGTGCTGCCGCTGTTCGGGCCGAGTTCGGTGCGCGACGGCATCGGCATGGGTGTGGACGTGAAGTTCAACATCCTCAACTACATCGAGCCTGCCGTGCGCAACCCGATGTATATCGCGCAGTTCATCAGCACGCGCTCCGACCTGCTGGGCGCGACCGACCTGCTGCAACAGGCGGCGCTCGACAAGTATTCGTTCGTGCGCGACGCGTACAGCCAGCAGCGCCAGTCGATGATCCGCGGCTCGCAGAACAACAATGCGCCGCTGCCCGATTACGGCGATCCGGGCGCCACCGACGACAACGGCGGCGCGGGTAAGTCGAACAACGGGTTGCCCAATTATGAGGATCCGGGCGAGTCGAAGGGTGGTTCGGGCGGTTCGGGCGCGTCGAATAACAACGGCCTGCCGAACTACGAAGATCCGGGTGAGGGAAGTGCGGCTGCTCCGGCTGCTGGCGCGGCGGGTGCGGGTGCTGGAGCCGGTGCTGCCGCTGCGGCGGGGACGGCTGGCATCGCGGCGGGTATGGCGGCGTCTGCACCGGTTACGGCTTCGGCGCCCAAGGCGGCTTCCGGGGCGGTGCCGGCTACGTCGGCTTCGGCACCCACCACCGCTGCGCCCGCGCAGCCAGCATCGGCACCCTGAACGTGATGTGATTGCTTCGCCTGCCTCGGTGGGCGGCCCAGATGCGAAAAACCCGGCAAAGGTCGTGAGACCTTGCCGGGTTTTTCTATCCAGCGCCTTAAGCGGAGAAAACCGCCGATCAGTGCACCGCTTCGTCTTCCTGTTGCTCCACGCGTGCAGCTTCGTTCGACGCTGCCACTGCGGTCGCGTCCGCCGCCGTCTGCACGGTCTGGCGATAGCGCTCGTACGCTTCCTCGGCGTAGCGGATGCGCTCGCGGCCATGCGGCGCGGGCTTGCCGTCGACGCCCATGTTCACGAACACCATCTTTTCGATCGTCAGGATGCTCTTGCGCGTGACCTTGTTGCGCACTTCGCAGCGCAGCGTGATCGAGGTGCGGCCAAAATCGGTCGCGATGATCCCCAGTTCGATGATGTCGCCCTGACGCGCCGAACTCACGAAGTTCACTTCCGAGATGAGCTTGGTCACGACGCGCTGGTTGTCCAGTTGGCAAATCGCGTAGATGGCCGCTTCTTCGTCGATCCAGCGCAGCAGGCTGCCGCCGAACAAGGTGCCGTTGGGGTTCAGGTCTTCAGGCTTGACCCATTTGCGGGTATGAAAATTCATGTCAGGTACTCCCATGCTTGATCCGTCCCCAGACCTTTTGGAAGCAGACCTAGGGTTAACACTGAGATAGTACCAGAGATAAGGGTTTTCCCTAGGATTTCAATATTACCCGCAAGACGTTGGCACAAAAAAATCAACGCGGCAAAAACGCGCCCGCTTCGATCAACACCCGGCGTGCGCCACTCAGCGCCTTGCGCGCCGCGCCGGCGTCCGCTGCCACGCGCAGCAGGCCGCCCAGTTGCAGCGGGTCGCGCGCCAATTCGCGCAGGATCGGCAGTACAGCCGTCGAACCGTCGTCGCGCAAGCCCGCCATCGCGGCCTTGGGCAAACTGCGCCATGCCGGATCGACCACCGCGCGGCACACCGCGAACGGCAGGCCGCGTGCGGCCGCCGCTGCGGCGGCCAGATGCGATTCCATGTCGACGGCCAGCGCGCCGCCGCTCGACTGATGCAGCGCCGCCTTGTCCGCCGCGCCCGTGAGCGGCGCGGCCACCGCCGCCTCCACGCCACGGCGCGTCTGCGCGGCCAATGGCGAGGCCAGCAGCGCCGCCGCCATGCGCTCGCTCCACGCGCGGTCGCACTCCACGCGGCCAAACGGACCGTCGACGGCCTCGGCGATCACGAGCGTGCCCGGCTCCAGATCCGGCCCCAGACCGCCCGCCGTGCCGAAGCTGATGACGCCCGCCGCGCCGCGGTCCAGCGCCGCCGTCAGCGCGCGCTCCAGCAGGTCGGCACGCGCGGCGTAGACGGCTTCGATGCCGTCTCGCCCTTTGCCCGCCGCAATGCTGGCTTCGAAAGCCATGCCGGTCACGGCGATCACGGGCAAGCCGCCGCGCGTCTGCATCGTTGCCACCGTCGCCATCACAGACCGACCTTCACGAGCGTCGCGCCTTCGCGCTTGAGGTTGCGGTAACGCGCCAGCGCCCACAGCGGGAAGAATTTGCGATAGCCGTGGTAGCGCAGATAGAACACACGCGGAAAGCCCGTCGCCGTGAAGCGCGTTTCGTCCCACAGGCCATGCTCGCACTGCGTTTGCTGCAGCCACGCGATACCGCGCGCCACCGCCGGGTGGTTCACTTCGCCCACGGCCATCAGGCCGAGCAGCGCCCACGCCGTCTGCGAGGCCGTGCTGGCCGCGCGCTCGTAGCCGCGGTAGTCGAGCTTGTAGCTGGTGCCGTCTTCGCCCCAGCCGCCGTCGTCGTTCTGGATCGCGATGAGCCACTGCGCCGCGCGCTTCATCCGCGCGTCGTGGTGTTCGAGGCCCGCCGCGTTGAGCGCGCACAGCGCCGTCCAGGTGCCGTAGATGTAGTTCATGCCCCAACGGCCGTACCAGCTCCCGTCGGCTTCCTGTTCGGCGAGGATGTAGTTGTAGGCGCGTCGCGCCGGCTCGCTCGCGGCCGGCGACTCGCCCAGTTGCGCGAGCATCGAAAGGCAGCGGCCCGAGACATCGGCGGTCGGCGGGTCGAGCAGGGCGCCGTGATCCGAGAACGGGATGTTGTTCAGATACTCGTGGGTGTTTTCCGGCTCGAACGCGCCCCAGCCGCCGTTGCTGCTCTGCATGCCGACGACCCATTCGCGCGCCCGCGCGATCGGCTCGTCGAAGTCGCTGGTTTTGTCGAGTTTGTCCACGCGCTCCATCGCGGCCACGACCACGGCCGTGTCGTCGACGTCGGGGTAGTGCGGGTTCGCATACTGGAAGGCCCAGCCACCCGGGCGCACGTCGGGGCGGCGTGAAATCCAGTCGCCGCGCACGTCGAGAATCTGCAGCGGCAGCAGCCATTCGAGTCCGCGCCGCGCCGCCTGGTGTGCGCGCGCGTCGCCGGTTTCGATCAGCGCATGGGCCGCCAGCGACGTATCCCAGATGGGCGACAGACAGGGCTGCACGTAGGCTTCGTCGGCGTGGATCGTGACCAGCTTTTCAACCGACTGGCGCGCAATCGCGCGATGCGGGTGATCGGCCGGATAGCCGAGCACGTCGTACATCATCACGGCGTTGGCCATGGCCGGGAAAATCGCGCCCAGACCGTCTTCGCCGTTCAGGCGTTCATCGACGAAGGCCACGGCCGCGTCGATGGCGCGCTGGCGCAGGTAGGACGGGAACAGCGGATCGGTCACGCGCAGCACGCCGTCCACGGCGCGGAAAAAGCCAAACCAGCCGGGGCTTTGGTGCGGCGCGCGCTCATTCAGACCGGTGCTGACGGGCGCGCTGCGGAACAGTTCGTCGATGCGCACGCCGCGCGGATTCTTCGCGACCGGGCGCTTCGCGTTCAGCACGAGCAGCGGCACGATCACGGTGCGCGCCCAGTACGACACCTTCGAAAGATGGAACGGGAACCACTTGGGCAGCAGCATGATCTCGACGGGCATCATCGGCACGGCGTACCAGGTGACCACGCCGAACAGCGCCAGCAGGATACGCGTGAAGACGTTGGCCTTTTCTGCGCCGCCCGCCGCCAGGATCGCTTCGCGCGCGCGCACCATGTGCTCGGCGTCTTCGGCGTCGCCGATCATCTTCAGCGCGAAGTACGCCTTGATGCTCGCGCTCACGTCCATCTCGCCGTCCGTGAAGAGCGGCCAGCCGCCGCCGGGCAGCTGGATGCGGCGCAGGTAGCGCGCGATCTTGCCTTCGAGTTCGAGGTTCGCTTCTTCGCCCAGGTAGTGGACGAGCAGCACGTATTCAGCGGGAATCGTCGCGTCGGCTTCGAGTTCGTAGACCCAGTGGCCGTCGGCGCGCTGGTCGGCGAGGATCGCGTCGGTCGCCCGGGCGACGGCGTCGTCGAGCCCCGCGGCGAGTCCGGCGTCGTGCGCCAGCACGGCGGCGTGTACGCCGGTGGAGACATCGGCGGCCAATGCATCGCCTTCAGGCGTGAGCGCACCGTGCGCGTGTGCGAGGTCGTCGGCCGGCATGGCCTGGGAAAGATCGTTCATCGGTACATCCTGGTGTCAAGACAGGAGCAGATCCGCGGCCTTGCGGCCCGAGCGGATTGCGCCTTCGATCGACGCGGGCAGACCGGTAGCCGTCCAGTCGCCCGCGAGCGTCAAATTGTTCCAGCGGGTGCGCGCCGACGGGCGGCGCAGTTCCTCTTGCGGTGTGGCGGCGAACACCGCCTGGGCGTCGCTTGCAATCTGCCACGCGGGCAGCGGCTCCACCGGCAGCGACGCGGCGGCCGCCACATCGGCCCAGACGCGCCGCGCCAGTTCGTCGGGCGCAAGACGCAGCAGGGTGCCCGCATCGTGAATCGTCGCGCTCAGGCGACCCGCGCCGGCGTTGAGCCAGCCGGCCGTGCCGTTGACCAGCACCATCGGTGCGGCCAGGCCCGGCGGCGGCTCGACGGCGAAATGCAGCGTGATGATGGCCGTGTGCGCCTGCGGCGTCTGCAGTCCCGGCACCAGCGTGGCCGCGGCCACGGAAGGCACCGCCAGCACCACGGCATCGTCGGCGCCCAGCAGCACGCGGCCACTGTCGAAATCGAGTGCGACGGCGCGGCGCGCCACGTCGTCGTACGCGATCTCCTGGAGCGGCGAATCGAGGCGGATGGCCGCGCCGCCGTGTTGCAGCATGCGCAGCGCCGGATCGATGAAGGCGCTCGACAGGCCGTTGCGCGCCGTCAGCGGCCGGAATGCCTCGCCGCCGATGGACAACGCCTCGCGCAGCATCGCGCCCGCCAGCTCCGCGCTGGCGTCACGCGGCTCGACATTGAGCGCGCAGAGGTAGAGCGGATTCAGCAGCCGCTCCCAGAGCGGTCCCGCGCACGGCATGGTCTGCGCGACGGTGCGGCCGGGTTTCGCGAACAGCAGCGGCAGTACCGTCAGGTAGTCGGGCAGGCGCGTATCGGGCACACGCGCGTTGGCGTCGGCGATCCACAACGGCAGGCGCGAGCGCGCCGCCAGATCCATGAACGCGAAGCCGGGCTCGTCGGGGCCGGTGAAGGCATCGGCGGCGCCGATCGCGCGGGCATATTCGAGCGTTTCGCCGTGGCCCGCCAGCACGACGTGGTTGCCGGTGTCGAGGGTGGCCGCCAGCGTGCGGTCATAGTACGAACGGCATCGTCCACCTGCCTGTCCGGCTGCTTCGTGTAGCGCAATCTGCACTCCACGCCGCTGCAACCGGACGGCCGCCGCGAGGCCCGCGAGCCCCGCGCCGATCACGTGGACGAGCCGGGGCATCAGAACAGCGCGTAGCGCGCCACGATCCACATCAGCCGCGCGCGCGGTTTGGCGACCTTCGGGCGCGGCAGGTCGAAGCCGCGATCCACGGTGCGCTCGAGCAGCACGCGGTAGACGCCCGACATGATACGCGGCGCCTTGACCTGCACGCGCGGCGTGCGGTCCATGATCGCGTCGGCTTCGGCGAAATGCTTGAGCGCACGCTCCACCAGCGTCGCGCACACGCGCGGCAGCGACGGGTCGGCGGCGATCTGATGCGGCGTTGTCGCGGCGATGCCTTCGCGTGCGAGCAGCTCGCGCGGCAGGTAGCAGCGGCGGATATCGGCGTCTTCGTCGATGTCGCGCAGGATGTTGGTGAGCTGCAGCGCGCGCCCGAGATGATGCGAGAGCAGGCGGCCGGGCTCGGCTTCCATCCCGAAAATTCTCACCGACAGGCGGCCCGCCGCACTCGCGACGCGATCGCAGTACAGGTCGAGCGTGTCTTCGTCGGGCGCGCAGATGTCTTCGGCGGCGTCCATGGCCATGCCGTCGATCATCG
>NZ_DASZJJ010000156.1:0-1681 GCF_035948235.1 Paraburkholderia sp.
TGCAGATCCTGGTCGCCCCAGAACGTAATGCCGCGCCGCAGCACGCGGGCGCAGGCGGCGGCGAGACGCCAGAAGTCGTAGGGGTCTTCGCTCGTCAGGTCGGCGAAACAGGCATCCATCTCGCCGAACGCCGCCTGGGCGAGCGCGTCGGCGGCGCGGCTGCCGTTGCTGCGCCCCGTCTTCAGCGCAGGCAGGAGCGCCGCCTCGAAGCGCGCGCGCGCCTGCGCGAGACGCTGCGTGGGCTGCGCGTGCAGCGTGGCGACGGCAATCGGCCGGCCATGCAGCGCGATGTCCTCGTAAGCGAGCGTCACGCCGGGCGCGTGCTCGGCGAGCGCTTCGACGAGGGTGCGCTGGTGGGCGTAGAGCGTGGGCGAACAGGCCAATTCGCGCAGATTGTGGCGTTCGAGCGCGGCTGAAAGATCGGTCAGCGCGTCGCGAAAGACTTCGCGGATGCGGCTGTCGTCGGGGCCGTCGTGGTCCTGCGCGGGCCGCGGCGGCATGCCGGGCGGCGGCGGCGTGGGCACGCTCGCCGCCAGTGCCAGCGGCGAGGCCAGCAGCAAGGTATCGGCGAAACGCGCCGCCGCGAGCCACCCCGCGTCGCGCAACGTGCGCGCCGCCTGGCGCAGCGGCCGCGCGACATCGCGCTGCTCGTCGAGCGCCTGGCTGGCCTGCGCCAGCGCGGCATGCGCGAACGGCACGTGGCCGCCGCGCGGATTAGGCAGCGCTTCGAAGGGGGCTGACGGCGAATGAGGAGTCATGAGGCAAAGGCGGCGCCGGAAACGGTTGCGAGCGGTACAGGCAGAGGCAGGCGGATGCGGACTACTATGCAGTGTGGGTGTTCAACGCCCGACAATGACAGATTTCGCATCATCGGGGCGCCTGGCTGGCCGCACGCCCCGCCTGCGCGCGATGCAGGACGCCAGCAGCAATTTGCACGCCCCGCGTTCGCTTCAGCGCGAATCGGCGTGAATCAGCACGAATTGGCGCAAATCAGCACGAACGCGACCCAGGCCTCAGATCTGGACCATCTCGAAGTCTTCCTTGCGCGCGCCGCACTCGGGGCACGTCCAGTTGATCGGCACGTCCTCCCAGCGCGTGCCGGGAGCGATGCCTTCGTCTGGCAAACCGGCTTCTTCATCGTAGATCCAGCCGCAGATCAGGCACATCCAGCTTCTATATTCCATTCTTATGCCGCGTCGAAAAGTCCAAAATACCGCGCGCCTCTGCCCTCGATGGAGCGTACGCGTACGGTCGTGAAAACCGCCAGGAAAATTACCAGAAGAACCGCCTGGTAATGAGAGCCATGATGGTACCGTGTTGCCGTTTTTATGCCTAGCAAGCGTGACAAGGGCAAGTCGCTCCCCTGGCGCCCGGTCAAGGTAGAAAAATCTCTCGTGTGGATCGACTCATCCGTCCCCGCTGCGCGTTTCAGACGGCATAATTGGACGACAGCAAAGCAGGACCGACACAACAGCAACACATAAAGCAGCAACGAGCCAACCCTTCACTCCCTCCCGTCCACGTCCATGCCCGGCGACACCCCTCCCATCGTCCTTTCCTTCGGCCTTTCCGATCCGACCGGCGGCAGCGGCCTGCAAGCCGACCTGCTCACGCTCGCGAGCATGGGCTGTCACGGCGTCAGCGTGCTCACGGGCTACACCGTGCGCGATTCGGCCGGCTG
>NZ_DASZJJ010000157.1:0-2176 GCF_035948235.1 Paraburkholderia sp.
ACGGCGTCGTCCCAGGCGTCGCCCGCGTAAGTGGTCTTGATCGCCCGCCCGTTGGGCTGATAGAGCGACCAGCTGAAGTTGAAATTCTCCACCTCGTACCAGCCGCGGCTGCCGGTGCTCGACGCGAAGCCGCGCGCCAGCGTGCCGCCCGCATAAAAGCCCACGAAATCCTGCCCTTGCGCGGTGCGAGCGACAAGTTCGACCAGCGTCTGCGGGTCGGGCAAGCGGCCGTCGCGGCGCGTGCTGCGCGTCCATGAACTCGTGTCGAACAATACGTGCGGATCGTCGGGCGCATCGAGCAGGCTTTCGCGCAGCGTCGCCAGCGCATCGGACACGTCGCGCACATCGGCGTGCGCGTCGCCGCCCAGATCGAAGGTGGAATACGCCTGCCGCGCGCCGTGGATCAGCCGCAAGGTCAGACGCCCCTGCTCCACCTGGCCGCTCTGGCGCACCTTGCCCGCATTGAAACGGATGAAATCGGACTGCTCGCCAGCGAAGGCGCTCAGCACCGTTTCGCCGGGGCGGCACAGGCGCTCGATCGACTCGGCGAGCATCGTGAAGTGCGCGTGCCAGTCGATCGCTTCGACGCCGCGCGTAGAAAGGATCTCGGCCATCATGCTCCTCCGAACACTTCGACATCGGCAAACACGCACGCGGGCGACGCATGGCCCACGCGGATCACTTGGGCTGGTTCGCCCTTGCCGCACATCGGCGTGCCGAACACGCCGCGCGTGGACGCATCGCCGACCGCCGTAAGTCCGCGCCAGAAACTGGCGGAAATCCCGCGATAGCCGGGCCGTTTGACCACCTGCGTGAGCTGGCCGTTTTCGATGAGCTGGCCGTATTCGCAGCCGAACTGGAATTTGTTGCGATGGTCGTCGATCGACCAGGAGGTGTTCGTCTTCATCAGGATGCCGTGCTCGATGCCCGCGATCATCGCGTCAAGCGACTGGTCGCCCGATTCGATATTGAGGTTGGCCATGCGGTCGATGGGCGGCCGGTTCCAGTTGGCCGCACGCGAATTCGCCACGCCCGGCAGGCCCGCGCGCTGTTGCGAGAGCGCGCCGCCCAGCGGGCGCTCCAGCACGCCCGCGCGAATCAGATATTGCTTGCTGGCCGCGCTGCCGTCGTCGTCGAAGGCATAGGCGGCGGCTTCTTCGCGCAACTCCGGATCGAACGTGACGTTGAGCAGCGGCGAGCCATACTGGTAATGGCCGAACATCTCCGGCTTCACGAAGCTCCAGCCCGCGAAGTTGCGCTCGTCGCCCAGAATGCGGTCGAGTTCGAGCGGATGGCCGATCGACTCGTGAATCTGCAGCATCATCTGGTCGGGCATCAGCAGCAGGTCGCGCCGCCCGCTCGGGCAGTTAGGCGCCGCGAGCAGTTGCAGCGCTTCATCCGCGACGCGCGCGCCCGCGCCATCGAAACCATAGCGCGCGAGGATTTCCATGCCGCCCTGCGCAAGCGTGCCGTAGTGGCCGTTGAGTGTGCGCTCCTGGCTGTCGCCGTCGTCGTGGGCGACGGCAGACAGGCTCGGCATCAGGAAGCGGAACTGCTGGTCGATGCGCACGCCGTCGCTGGTCAGGTAAAGCTGGTCGCTTTGCGTCACGTGCATGCCCGCCACACGCTCGACGATACGCGCATCGGCATTGGCCGCCGCGCATTCGTGCGCGAGGCGCTCGATCCATTCGCGCCGCGACGGCAGCGTATCGTGCGCGTTCGGCGAAACGTAACTGCCGCTTTGCGTGGGCCGCGCGATCTGGCGATGGTCGATCAGCGCGTGCGCCGCGCCCGCCTGGGCGCGCGCCGTGGCGATCTCCAGCGCCCGCTGCAGGCCGCTGGCGGAAAGATCGGCGGTGGCCGCGTAGCCCGCGCCCGCGCCGGCCCATGCCGTGACCATGGCGCCGCGTTCGCGCGCCTGACGCGAAGGCAACGCAACGTCGTTGCGTACGGTGTGGTCGTCGGTGCGTTCGTCCACGAAACGCACCGACCAGAAGTCGGCCGCGCTGCGCAAACCACGCGCGGCCAGGGTCCAGCGTTCTTCGATCATGCAATGTTCTCCTTGAGCGCAGCCGGACGCTGCAACAGCGAGGCCGCGAGCAACGACTGCGTATAGGGATGGGCGGGCGCATCGAGTACCGCCAGCGTGTCGCCCTGCTCGACGATGCGCCCGCCC
>NZ_DASZJJ010000158.1:0-24676 GCF_035948235.1 Paraburkholderia sp.
TCAAAAACCTGACTTACTTCTGTGTGAGACTCTTGATACTTTTGCCACTCCCGACTGATTCCGAAGAACCGGTCAGGCCGCATTCACATCAAGCGCCCACACTTATCGGCTGTAAATTTTTAAAGATCGATCCGCGAAAACCGCCCGGAACATCCTGCTATCCGGCGTTTTTCGCGTCGCTGCGTCTGCAGCAGAGAAACGAGATTATGAAGGCTCTTTTTCGTTTCGTCAACATCTTTTTTTACACTACTGCTTAAAAGATGCCGCCGAAGCGACCCGCCGTTTCTCCCGGCAGGCTTCGCAGCCGGTACGGCAAGCAGCGAAGGAGCGGAATTCTAGTCACGCAGATGACACATTGCAAGCGTTTTCTCGAAGCATCGCTATCCGGCGCATTCGCCCCTCTCAATACCGCGTCCTTGCGACGCCGCAATACTCCCGCCAGCGCTCCCCTGTAGGCCAAACCGATGGCCTGCGCGGAACCGACTAGAATGTGAGGTTCTCCGCATCCCAAACTCACAAGATTTATGCGCTCGCGAATCGCCAAACGTCTTCCTCCTGACGCCGACAAGCTTGTCGGACTGTCACTCGCCCTGTTTGCGTCGGGCAGCCGCACCGAAGACCGCTTCTGGGAGGCCAAGCTCGACACACTCCTCGCGAAGGTCGTGCGCAACGGCAATCAGACTACGCTCGACGCCGCGCTCGATCATCTGCAGCAGAACCATCCGGATGCCTACGGCGCGCTCGCAGACATGGCCGAAACCCACAGCGAGTCGTTCCTCGTCGAGCACGAAGGCGTGCAATACGAAGCGCTGCTCGTCGCCGCCCCCGTGCTCGCCTGGACACGCTACGTCATTCCGTCGGGTCCGCTGAAGGTAGAGGCGGCGGATGCCCTGCGCACGCATCTGCAGGCGCACGTGCTGGCGAGCGGCTCGCGCGTCGCGATGGCGCCCTATCTCTATAGCATCGACCAGTTGCCGCGCCACCACGTCGAAACCTGGCGTCTCGCGCAACAGCTCACTCAGGGCGCACTCAACGGCACGGCTGCGAAGATCAGCGCGAGCGAACTGCCGGAGACGTCGCCCATCCTCGCCGATCCCCGTTTCCTGCTGGCCGTGGTGGCCGCGCCTGTCGGCATGCCGCTTTTCCGCTGGCAGGAAGAAGAAAATGGCACGCGCATCGAGCGCGGCCAGTGCCTCGAACAATGGACCACGCAAGGCGGCGCAAACCTCGCCGTCGTCATGCCGGGCTGCGAATTCGAGTGCCTGCTGCCCGACGCCTACTATTCGGCCTGCCGCGACGCTGACGAGCGGGTGCGACCGCACACGATCCGCACCGCCGTGCGCTACTTGCTCGACACCATCGGCGCGACCGCGCAGGACCTGCGCGCCGTCGTCGCTGGCTTCGGCGAGCGCCGCATCGACGAGTATCGCGTCGGCTTCACGAAGCGCGGCAGCAACGACGTTCTCTACGGTGTCGTATGGCCGCTTTATGGCCGCGAGAATGGCGACGCTGACATCGACGAAGAACCGTCCGAGGAAAATGTAGGAGGCGGTCCGATCGAGGAGATCGTCGCGCTGCTGAAGGAATCCGGCATCACCGATATCCGCCGCCACGCCGGCCGCTTCGAGCCCGAGTACTGCGACGACTGCGGCGTGCCGCTCTATGCCGATCCTCTGGGTGAGATTGTTCATGCAGAGATGCCGGAAGATGCTGAGCCTGTTCAGCCACACTTCCACTAAGCAATAAGACGTTTTCCTACCGAGTCCCGCCTGAGTGCGGGACTTTTTTTTGCCCTACGTCCTACGCCATCTGGACAGGCCGTCGGAAGCCTCTCTTTTTGTCATGATGATGCTGTTGGTCCGGTTTCAAGGCGGTGCGCACCAACGCTGTCACACCGAATCTTTTGAGAGACCTGAAACAAGAGGAGGGCATCCCCATGCGGTTTGCAGTTTTCAATCCGGACGCCGAAAGGCGCGAAGGGCTTAAGGCGCTGTTACGACAAATCGACCGGCGCGCACGCTTTAACGACGCGCCCGACTGGCGCAGCGCCGAGCGCGCGATGCAGCGCTTCACGCCGAACCTGCTGGTGATCGACTGGCACGACGGCATCCAGCCCGGCGAACTGCGTCACTTCGCAAACCGGCATCGAACGCTGCCCATTGCCGTGCTAGTGGACCGCACCGAACCGCCACACAGCGTGAGGGCCGTGCTCGACGAAGGCGCGCGCGGCATCATCCGGCGCACCACCGATTCGATCCTCATCGTCAAGCTGCTCGAACTGATTCTGCTCGGCGGCGATCATCTGCCCGCCGACATCTTCGGCCCGTCGTACTGCCCGCCCGGGCCGTGGCCGGTGCCTCCGCGCCGCAACACGAGGGGCACGGCGGCGCTGCGCAAGGGCACGCGCAAGATCGATCTCTCCCCGCGCCAGGAGCAGATCCTGCGTTGCGTGCACATGGGCAGCACGAACAAGATGATCGCGCGAGCACTCGGCATCAGCGAGGGCACCGTCAAGGTCCATCTGGCGAGCATCTTCCAGCAGCTCGGCGCTCCCAACCGCGCCGCCGCCGTCGCAATCTACAACGGCCTGCTGTCGAGCCAACTACAGGTCTTGCGCACACGTCGCGAAAGCGCGCCGAAACCTGCCTACGGCGAACATGGCGAGGTGCCGTTACGCAAGCGCAGCAAATCAGCCTACCGCTATCCGTTGCAGACAGACGACAACCTCGCGGCGCTACCGCTCGCCGCGGAGCCGGCCGCGCCCTACAACACCGCCGCGCCGGACGCGCCTGCGCCGCCCGCACTACCGTCCGAAGCACGGCCTGGATCGCCTCCCGAAGCGAACGAAGAGCAGGAGACGCCGCCCGGATGCGCACACGTTTTGCCCTCCAACGAGTAATATGAAGCACATGGGATTCCTATACACGCCGCTGCCGCTCTGGGTGATCGTCGTTGCATGGATTGCATCGGCGGGACTGCTCGCGCTCGCGTTATGGAACAACCCGTTCAAGCGTCTGCAGGACGCGACGCTCCAGCACGTTTGGCTTGCCATCATCGTGGCCATTTCCGTGCTGTGGGCGAGCAACGCGTGGCTCGAGGACGGCACCGTGCTGCATCTGCTCGGCGCCACTCTCGTCGTCACGCTGTTCGACTGGGGACTCGCGCTCGTTGCCATGGCGGTCGTGGTGGTATTGGCCGCCGTGGTGTTCGATGCGCCCTGGGACGGCGTCGCCCTCACCTTCCTGGTATTCGGCGCCTTCCCAGTGGGTGTTTCCGCGCTGCTGCAGCGCGCCTGCATCGCGTGGATGCCGCGAAACCTCTTCATGTTTATCGTCGGCCAGGGGTTCGTCTCGCCGGCCATTGCCGTGTCCGCGGCGGCGTATCTCGCGCTTGGCACTCACATGGCATTGAACAACGGTTCGATGCTCACCATCCCGGCAGGTTATGCGTTTAGCGTATTCCTGCTCGCGTCTGGTGAAGCGTGGTTCACCGGCATGGCCACTGCCCTGATCGCTGTGTATCGCCCCGCCTGGGTCACCACCTACGACGTGCGGCGCTATCGCCTGGGCGGCCCGCGCGCCTGAAGATCGCGCAGTGCTGCACTCTCGCGCTGCGGCAATCTCGCACGCCTCTATCCGACAGTCTCCTCGAACGCCGCACCCCGAGCCTGCGCTAGAATGACCAGCGTCCCAACGCGCATGGCCTGATCGATGCAGACAGTCCGCCAGCCGCGCGCAAATCGACTGCCCCAGCCGTTCGTACGAATTTATTTGTTGCAGGCCTGGAACTCATACCAGCGCCGCGGCATCTTACGGTGCCTGACGTCCCACCCTCATCAAGAACAATCAGATGGACCGCAACAACGCATCCCGCCAGTTGCTGACCGTATCCGGCCGACTGGCCGCCTGCGTCGCGAGCCTTGCACTCATGTGCGCGCTGCCCGCGCAGGCCGATCAGCTCGAACAGCAAAACGATCTCGTCAACACCTACGTCACGCAGATGCATGCCGATCCGCTCGTCGCCAGTTGCGCGGCACACGGCAAGTTCATCGCCAGCACGTCGACGGTGCTCGATCACGTCGACTTTCCACCCAGCTCTTTCGACAGCGCACACGCCACCGTGACGCCCTGGAACGACTCGTTCGACGAAGGCAAGCAGCGCGTGAAGGTCGATACGATCGTGACCGTCGACGGCGTCGGCGTGCCGCAGGACAGCAGCCACGAACCCTACGACCTGAAGTTCCGCTGCGGCTATGTGGGCCAGCAGATTCTCGCCTTCAGCTGGAACGATCCTGTGCCGCCGTCGCGCGCGCACAGCGAAAGCAGCGCGGCTGCGGGCGGCACCGCCGCCCATGTGAGCAGCAGGCACGGCGGCAAGTCGAAGAAGGCCACCGGCAAGGGCAAGAGCAAGGGCTCGAAGAAAGCGACCTCAAGTAAGTCGAGCCACAAGTCGTCGGCGACGTCGAAGAGCAGCGCCAAATCTGCGTCGAAATCGTCGTCAAAATCCACCGCGAAGAAGTCGACCGCGAAGAAAACGTCCACGAAAAAGAAGTCGACAACGCAATGATCTCGCGCGCTTCGCCATAAGGCGCGCGTTGCCAGAAACACGAAGGGGGAAGCGGCTCACACCGCTTCCCCCTTTTTCATCGCGCGACGATCGCTACGCCGTTCAGGCGAACGTCTCGACATGATGCAGGATGGCCTGCAGCATCGCGGCGCCGAGCGCGGCGCTGCGCTCGCCGTTCCAGCCCACGCGTTCGTCGGGCAGATTCGCGTTGTCCTTGAACGGCATTTCCAGCGTCAGCGACAGGCAACCGTACTTGTGGCCGATGTACTTCGACGCGAGCTTGAGCGCGTCTTCGCGATAGCGGCTCGCTTCGTAGCCGTGCTTGTCCTGAAAGTCGGGGCTCGCGATCTTGAACGCCTCGATAAAGGCGGTCTGTTCCTTGCGCTGCTGGTCGGTGAAGCCCGGCAGCATTTCCGAGCCCGCCACGAACACGTACGGCAGCGTTTCATCGCCGTGAATGTCGAAGAACAGATCGCAGCCGGTGTCCTCGATCGCCTCGCGCACGAGCAGCACTTCGGGGCTGCGCTGTGCATCCGGCTCCATCCATTCGCGGTTCAGGTTCGCGCCCGCCGCGTTGGTGCGCAGGTTGCCGTGGCGGCTGCCGTCCGGGTTCATGTTCGGCACGATGTGGAACACCGCGTGGTCGAAAATCTTGCGCGCCACCGGATCGCCCGCCCAGTCGCCCATGCCCGCGAGACGCTTGACCAGCCCTTCGACAAACCACTCGGCCATCGTCTCGCCCGGATGCTGACGCGCGATGATCCACACGGTCTTCTTGGGCTTGCCTGCGGGCGTATCGTCGCCGGGCGTCGCCAGCGTGAGCAGCGACATCGGCCGGCCTTCGACGGTCTGGCCGAGTTCGGTGAGCATCGCGTGCGGCAGTTGCTGCATCATGCCGATGAACTCGGAATGACGCTCTTCAGCGTACGGCTCGAAATAGGCGTAATAGATGCTGTCGAAATCGGGCGTGTGATCGATGGTCAGCACCTTGCCGTCGTACGAAGTCGGCACGCGGAACCAGTTCACGCGGTCGTAGCTCGCCACCGCCTCATAGTTGCGCCAGCCTTCGGGGAACGCGCACTGCGCCGCGTTCTCGAACGTCATCACGCAACGCTCGCCGCGCACGCCCGAGATGCGGAAATAGAACCACTGCGCGAATTCCGATTGGTTATCGGGGCGCACGCGCAGGCGGATCTTCTCAGCCTCTTCGCACGAGATCACTTCGATCGCACCCGCGTCGAACTGGCTGGAAATGGAAATCGTCATGACTTTTCCTTCGCTGGGTCAGCAATCAGGTTTGTTGGGTCGAGTCGCTCAATGAGCGCTCAGTCGGCAATGCGCCGGCGGAAAACATAAGTGGAATCGTTCGATGCGTCGTCATCGAATGCATAGCCTTCGACATCAAAGGCCTTGAGCGCTTCGGGCTCGGCGATGCGGTTCTCGACCGCGTAGCGCGCCATCAGGCCGCGCGCGCGCTTCGCATGGAAACTGATGATCTTGTAGCGCCCGCCCTTCCAGTCCTCAAAGACCGGCGTGACGATGGGCGCGTCGAGCTTCTTCGGCTTGACGGCCTTGAAGTACTCGGTGGACGCGCAGTTCACGAGCACGCGCGCGCCCCGGTTGTTGCGCTCCAGCTGCGCGTTGAGCGCGTGCGTGATGCGCTCGCCCCAGAACGCGTACAGATCCTTGCCGCGCGGATTTTCAAAGCGCGTGCCCATCTCCAGACGATAAGGCTGCAGCAGGTCGAGCGGACGCAGCACGCCATAGAGCCCCGAAAGCACGCGCACGTGATTCTGCGCGTAATCGAGATCGGCATGCGAGAGCGAGCGGGCGTCGAAGCCTTCGTAGACATCGCCGTTGAAGGCCAGCACGGCCTGCTTGGCGTTATCGCGGCTGAACTTTGTCGACCAGTCGGCGTAGCGCTGGAAATTCAGGCGCGCGAGCGGGTCCGAAATGCTCATGAGCGTGCCGATCTGCTGCGGCGACAGACGGCGCAGACCGTCGATCAGCTCGGCGGCGTCGTCGACGAAATCGGGGATGGTGTGGGCGTCGATGTGCGCCGGCGTGTCATAGTCGAGCGATTTGGCCGGCGACAGAACGATTATCATAGAGGCTTGCAGGCACACAAGTGCCGATGTTCAAAGGCGAAAGCCCGATTGTAGCGAATTCACGAATGACCGGTTTCACGCCCCTTGACCACGCCCCGTTCCAGACCCCGATCCAGGACGCCAGCGGCCCGCTGACCGTGGTGCTCGATTCCAACGTCTGGCTCGACATTCTCATCTTCGACGACCCGCACACGCGGGCGATCCGCAACGCGCTCGAAAGCGGCGCGCTGGCCGCGCTGATCGACACACGCTGTCAGGGCGAGCTGGCTTACGTGCTCGACTATCCGCAGTTCCAGGGGCGCGGCACCGACAAGGCGGCCGCACTGGCGATGCTGGCCACGCTGGTGCGCCAGATCGAGACGCCCGAATTGCCCGCCGACGCGCGCGCACTGCCGCAATGCCGCGACCGCGACGACCAGAAGTTTCTGGAGCTGGCGCGCGCAAGCGGCGCGGCATGGCTGGTCTCGAAGGATCGCGCCGTGCTCAAGATGGCAAAGCGCATCGCACGCGACTTCGGCTTTCGCATCGGCACGCCGGATACGTTTGTCGCCGAATGCGGGCTGGCCACCGCGCCCTGAAGCGGCGCTGAGCCCCGCCTGCAACGCACGCGCTGCTGCCCTACAATCAGCCTTCCCGTCCCAAGTCTTCTACCGTCCGCGCCATGAACGCACCGCATCCTTCCCAAGAATCGACGCAAAACCCGACGCAAACCCCGACGCAAACCCTGCTCACACCCTCTTTTCCGTCCCGGTTGCCCAATGTCGGCACGACGATCTTCACGGTGATGAGCGCGCTGGCCGCCGAAAAAGGCGCGGTGAATCTGGGTCAGGGCTTCCCCGATTTCGGCTGCGACGAGCGCATCGTCGATGCGGTTTCGCAGGCCATGCGTGACGGTCACAACCAGTATCCGCCGATGGCAGGCGTGGCCGCGCTGCGCGATGCGATCTCCGACAAGATCGCGAGCGTCTACGGCCGCCGCTACGACGCCGCCAGCGAGATCACGGTGACGGCGGGCGCGACCCAGGCGCTGCTCACGACGATCCTCGCCACCGTCCATCCCGGCGACGAAGTCATCGTGGTCGAGCCGACCTACGACAGCTATCTGCCGTCGATCGAACTCGCGGGCGGCACGCCGGTGTTCGTGACGCTCGAAGCGCCCGACTACGCGATTCCGTTCGACCGCCTCGCTGCGGCGATCACACCGAAGACGCGCCTGATCCTCATCAACACGCCGCACAACCCGACCGGCACGGTCTGGCGCGCAGACGACATGCGCAAGCTCGAAGAAATCGTGCGCGGCACCAACGTGCTGATCCTCTCCGACGAAGTCTACGAGCACATGGTCTACGACGGTCAGCCGCACGAGAGCGTCGCGCGCTATCCGGAACTGGCCGCGCGAAGCTTCATCGTGTCGAGCTTCGGCAAGACGTTTCACGTGACGGGCTGGAAGGTCGGCTATGTGGCCGCGCCCGCCGCGCTCACGGCGGAATTCCGCAAGGTGCATCAGTTCAACGTGTTCACGGTGAACACGCCGATGCAGGTGGGTCTCGCGCACTACTTGCGCGATCCGCAGCCGTATCTGCAACTGCCTGCGTTCTATCAGAAGAAGCGCGACTTCTTCCGCGCGGGTCTCGCCAATTCGCGTTTCAAACTGCTGCCCTGCGAAGGCACCTACTTCCAGTGCGTCGATTATTCGGCGATCAGCGACCTGCCCGAGGCCGAATTTTCGAAGTGGCTCACCGCCGAAATCGGCGTCGCCGCGATTCCCGTGTCGGCGTTCTATCACGAGCCGCATGAATCGGGCGTCGTGCGCTTTTGCTTCGCGAAGCAGGAAAGCACGCTCGCGAGCGCACTCGAACGCCTCGCGCGCCTCTGACGCGCCCAGCACGCCAGGGCCCCGCGCGATGCATCCGCGAACGTCAGAGCGTTCCGGCGCATCGCGCGGGGCTTTGATCATCGCATCAGCGCGTCGCCTCGATATACGCCTTGCGATCCGCACCGACTCGCTGCGCCGCCGGTCGCGCGCTCAACAGCTTCACGTACGCCTTCCAGTCCACGCCCGCCTCCGCCAGCATGTCGCGGCCGTAGATGGCCTGCGTCGCCATGCCGACAAGCGGCAGATTCACGAACGCCGACATATCGACGATGCCGAACTGCTCGCCGCGCGCATACGGCGCGAACGTGGCGAGGCGCTTGAGGCTCTCGACATAGCGCGCGACGCGCTTTTCCACGCTCTTCTTCACCTCGTCGCTCACCGTGCCGCCGAAGAACGCCTCGGCATAGAGTTCACGCACGGCCAGTTCCAGATGCGTCTCGATCACGGTGATCAGCTCACGTTCCTTGGCCGCCTGCCAGGGATCGGCGCTAAAGATGCGCTTGTCGGGAAAGCGCGCCGCCAGATACTCGACGATGACTTCCGATTCGCACAGAAAGCCCTCTTGCGTCTCGATGAACGGCACCTTGCCCGTGGCCGACTGGGCGAGTTGCGCTTCGGCGAGCGGCAGCTTCGTCAGCACTTCCTCGAACTCGATGCCGTGTTCGAGCAGCACGAACTTGACCTTGTTGTAGTAGTTCGAGAGGGCAAAACCATGCAGCTTGATCATCCTCGTTTCCTCCTGGGAGCGACGGCCTGCGTTCCGGCTACGGGTGAACCCGCAGCACGCCGGAAATGCGCAGAACCTTTTTCATAAAAATGTACGACCGTGCTATTCTAGGCCAATCATGGAGCCACGCTTCCAATGACTTTGAAACATTCCAACATTGAGACAAGCGGTGTGCAGACGCACTCCGCCGACACCTTCGCCAAACTCGCGGCAAAAGGCAAGCGCGACGCATTGCGCATGAATTCGCGCATGAATTCAGCCACCCACCCCGTCCATCCGCATATTCTCTCGACCGAGGCATCGCAATGAGCGCCGAACTCCGCACCAGCCGCCCCGAAAACCACGAATCGACGCTCGTGCTCACCTTGTCGAACCCCGGCGCGCGCAACGCGTTGCACCCCGACATGTACGCCGCCGCGATCGAGGCGTTCGACGCCGCCGAGCGCGACGAATCGCTGCGCGCGATCGTCCTCACGGGCGCGGACAACTTCTTCTGCGCGGGCGGCAACCTGAACCGTCTGCTCGAAAACCGCGCCAAGGACCCGTCGGTGCAAGCCGCCAGCATCGACATGCTGGCCCATTGGGCCACCGCCATGCGCCAGTCGAGCAAGATCGTGATCGCCGCCGTCGAGGGCGCCGCCGCGGGCGCAGGCTTCTCGCTCGCGCTGGCCGCCGATCTGCTGGTCGCCGCCGAGGACGCCAAATTCGTGATGGCCTATTCGCGCGTGGGCCTGACGCCCGACGGCGGCGGCTCGTGGTTTCTCTCGCGTGCGCTGCCGCGCGCCCTCGCCTTCGAAGTGATGCTTGAAGGCAAGCCGATCGGCGCACAACGTCTTGCCGATCTGGGCGTCGTCAATCGTGTGGTCAAACCGCAGAGCGCGCTGGACGCAGCGCTCGCGTGGGCTGACGACCTCGCGAAGATTTCGCCCAATTCGGCCGCGCGCATCAAGGCGCTCACGAACGCCGCGCCGTTGCAGACGCTCGACGCGCAACTCGTCGATGAGCGCGAGAGCTTCGTGAGTTCGCTACATCATCGTGACGGCCTCGAAGGCATCACCGCGTTCCTCGAAAAGCGCGCGCCGGTCTACAAGCGCTAAACCTGCGGCAAAAGACAATGAGCGAATTCCAGTTGCCCAAGCGCCGCCGCATCTATCTGATGCGCCACGGCGACGTCACCTACTTCGACGACAGCGGACGCGCAATCGACCCCGACACCGTGCCGCTCAACGAAACCGGCCGCGCCCAGGCGAGCGCCGCGGGTCAGGCGTTTGCGCAGCAAGGCGTGCGCTTTGACCGCGTGATCGTGAGCGGCCTGCGGCGCACGGTTGAAACGGCGCAGCGCGTGCTGGCCGCCACCGGCCAGAAGATCGCGCTGGACGAGCAACCCGCGTGGCAGGAGATTCACGGCGGACGTCTGGCCGACATTCCGCCCGCCGATGTCGAGGACGCGTTTCTGCGCGCCTTCGATGGCGTCGTCCCCGAAGCCACGCGCTTTCTCGGCGGCGAGTCGATCGGCGAGTTGCTCGACCGGGTGCTGCCCGCCGTCGCCACACTACGCGCCGATACCTCGTGGGACACGGCGCTGCTGGTCCTGCACGGCGGCGTGAACCGCGCGATTCTTTCGCATGCGATCACGGCGGGCGCGCGCACGTTCTTCGGCCATCTCGCGCAGACGACGGGCTGCATCAACGCGCTCGACGTGGGGGCCGCGCCTCACGACTGGGTCGTGCGCATGCTCAATTACGCCCCGCCCACGCCGCTGCACCGCGACGTGCGCAACACGACGATGGAAATGCTGTACGCGCAATATCTGCGCTTTTCGCCCTGAGCGCGAGCGCAGACTACCCATACTGGAGTACTGAAGAGGGAGGCAGACATGGCGCAAGCCACGCCGGATGGAGACACAACCCGCAGTAGCAGCCAGAACACGCAGCAAAGCGACGCCGATCGCTCGACCGACTTCTCGGCTTTCGAGGGCACGCGCCCGGTTGCCGAGCGTCAACGCTTCGACACGGCAGCGCTCGCCGCATGGCTTTCGGCGCACGTCGAAGGCTTCGAAGGGCCGCTCACGGTCGAGCAGTTCGCCGGCGGCCAGTCCAATCCCACTTTCAAGCTGGTGACGCCCACGCGCAGCTACGTGATGCGCGCCAAGCCCGGCCCGAAAGCGAAGCTGCTGCCCTCGGCGCATGCCATCGAGCGCGAGTACCGCGTGATGGACGCGCTTGGCGCCACCGACGTGCCGGTCGCGAAGATGCTCGCGCTGTGCGAGGACGAAGCCGTGATCGGCCGCGCGTTCTACGTGATGGAGTTCGTCGAGGGCCGCGTGCTCTGGGATCAGTCGCTGCCCGGCATGACGCGCGAAGAGCGCGGTGCGATCTACGACGAGATGAACCGCGTGATCGCCGCGCTCCACAACGTCGATCCGAACGCCATCGGCCTCGCCGATTACGGCAAGCCGGGCAATTACTTCGCACGCCAGATCGATCGCTGGAGCCGTCAGTATCAGGCGTCGGAAACGGAATCGATCGAAGCGATGAACCGCCTGATCGACTGGCTGCCTCTGCATATTCCCGATGAAAACGCTGGGGGTGACGGAAACAGCAGCGCACGTGTCTCGATCGTCCACGGCGACTTCCGTCTCGACAATCTGATCTTCCATCCCACCGAGCCGCGCGTGCTCGCGGTGCTCGACTGGGAACTGTCGACGCTCGGCAATCCGCTCGCGGATTTTTCGTATCACTGCATGGCCTGGCATGTGGAGCCGGGGCAGTTTCGCGGTATCGGCGGGCTGGACTGGGCCACGCTCGGCATTCCGGACGAGCAGGAATACGTGCGCCGCTATTGCGAACGCACGGGCCTCACGATCCAAGGCGACTGGAACTTCTATCTCGCCTACAACATGTTCCGCATCGCGGCGATTTTGCAGGGGATCATGAAGCGCGTCGTGGACGGCACGGCCGCCAGCGCCCAGGCAGCCGACGCAGGCCGCCGCGCCAAACCGATGGCCGAACTCGCGTGGCACTACGCGCAGAAGGTTCGCTAGAACATCCGCATTCAGTCTGTGTATTCAATCCGCACTCGATTCTGCTCAGTGCTTTCTTAGTGCTTTATTGCCGAGGTCCTGGATGAATTTCGATTACACCCCGAAAGTGCAGGCGCTGCGCGAGAAACTGCTCGCGTTCTTCGACGAACACATTTATCCGAACGAAGCCGTCTATCACGCGGAAGTCGAGCGCAACCGCGCCAACGGCAACCCGTGGATCGCCACCGAAATCGTCGAACAACTCAAGGTCAAGGCGCGCGAAGCGGGCTTGTGGAATCTGTTCCTGCCCGAATCGCATCGCGGCGCCGGCCTGACGAACCTCGAATACGCGCCGCTGTGCGAGATCATGGGCCGCGTGATCTGGGCGCCCGAAGTGTTCAACTGCAGCGCGCCCGATACGGGCAACATGGAAACCATCGAGCGCTACGGTAGCGACGAGCACAAGCGCCAGTGGCTCGAACCGCTGCTGCAAGGGCAGATCCGCTCGGCGTTCCTGATGACGGAACCGGAAGTCGCCTCGTCGGACGCCACCAACATCCAGACGCGCATCGAGCGCGACGGCGACGATTACGTCATCAACGGCACCAAGTGGTGGTCGTCGGGCGCGGGCGATCCGCGCTGCGCGATCTACATCGTGATGGGCAAGACCGATCCGGACGCACCCCGCCACGCGCAGCAGTCGATGATCCTCGTGCCCGCCGACGCCGCCGGCATCACGGTCAAGCGCCCGCTCACCGTGTTCGGCTATGACGACGCGCCGCACGGGCATATGGAAATCAAGCTCGAAAACGTACGTGTGCCCGCATCGAACATTCTGCTGGGCGAAGGACGCGGCTTCGAGATCGCGCAAGGGCGTCTGGGACCGGGCCGGATTCACCACTGCATGCGCCTGATCGGTCTCGCGGAGCGCGCGCTGGAATTCATGTCGAAGCGCGCGCTCTCGCGCGTCGCCTTCGGCAAGACGATTGCGCAGCAGACCGTCACGCAGGAGCGCATCGCCGAGGCACGCTGCATGATCGAGCAGGCGCGCCTGCTTACGCTCAAGACCGCGTACATGATGGACACCGTGGGCAACAAGGGCGCGCGCGGCGAGATCGCGATGATCAAGGTGGTGGCGCCCAACATGGCCTGCCAGGTGCTCGACTGGGCGATCCAGGTACACGGCGGCGGCGGCGTGAGCGGCGACTTCCCGCTGGCCTACGCCTACGCGCAGGCGCGCACGCTGCGTTTCGCCGATGGTCCGGACGAAGTACACCGCAACGCCATCGCCAAGCTCGAACTCTCGCGCTATATGGACGCGGGCGCGGCCTCGCGCGTGGAGATGCCGGTTACGCGCTCGTAATCCGCTGTCACGGCGTCGTGGCGAGTGCTTTCGCCACGGCCGCCAGCGTGCGCTTGCGAATCCATCCGCTCGACGCGCGTATGGCGAACCAGTACGGCGTCATCAGCGCCCGGGTGCCGAACGAGGGGCAATCGACGAAAGTTTCGGTGACGAGATGCGCCTCGTCCCTGCCATCTTCCAGCACGCGAAAACGCAGCACCAGTCTGGCGATGTCGGCACGCGTGAGCGCAATGAACCCGGCCGCATCGGCCACCTTGACGAGTCCGAAATCAGTACGCCAGAAGCGGCCCGCCAGTCCGTAGGTCAGTTCGCGATCGTCACGCTGCAACGGCGTAAACGCGGACAGATCAAACGGCTCGCAATGCTTGCCGCCTAGCCGCTGCAACAGCCGTTCGGGCCATTCACGCACGCGCAGCAGCGTGTCGATCACCGGATCGGCGCGCATGTCGAAGGCCGCCACGGCCTCGATGATGCGCGATGGCGGCGCGTGCCCCACCGTCGCTTCGTGCCGCTCGTAGAACGTGTAATCCGCAAGAAATGGCGCGGGTGATGCGGTTCGTCCGACCATCTTATCCATCGTCTTTATCGAGTAAGCAGCGATGCCCGACATGATGCCATCGCCTGCCGCGAAGCGATTTCCACGCTGTCATTGAGGTCGTTTTTGGCGCTTCTGCGACACGCGTCGAACTATGCTAACGTCCGCAAAATCCGGCGCGCGGCAACGGTGCGCCTCTCATGTGCTGCCAGGAAATCACGAAGGAGTCACGATGATCGACGTCTATAGCTGGGCGACGCCCAACGGCCACAAAGTCCATATCATGCTGGAGGAAACCGGTCTCGAATACCGCGTGCATCCGGTCGATATCGGCGCGGGCGACCAGTTCAAACCCGAATTCCTCGACATCAGCCCGAACAACAAGATCCCCGCCATTACCGATTCCGAAGGCCCGGTGCGTGCGGACGGCAAGCCGTTCTCGCTGTTCGAGTCGGGCGCGATCCTCGTCTATCTGGCCGCGAAGACGGGCAAGTTCATGCCCGAAGACCTCGCCGCGCGTTACGACGTGCTGCAGTGGGTGATGTTCCAGATGGGCGGTCTCGGGCCGATGCTCGGCCAGGCGCATCACTTCCGCATCTACGCGCCCGAGAAGATCGAATACGCGGTGAACCGTTACACCAACGAAGCGAAGCGTCTCTACAACGTGATGGAAACGCAGCTCGAAAAGACCGAATACCTGGCGGGCAACGAGTACACCATCGCCGATATCGCCGCGTTCCCGTGGACGCGTTCGTGGCAAAACCAGGGCGTCGATCTCGATGCGCTGCCCAACGTGAAGCGCTGGCACGAGACCATCGCGGCGCGGCCCGCGGTCCAGCGCGGCGTCCAGGTGCTCGCCGACGCGCGCAAGCCGCTGATGGACGACAAGGCCAAGGAAATGCTGTTCGGCGCAACGCAATACGCGAAGCACGACTCGAAGGCGGCCTAACGCCTTTGCGGTCGAGCCGATAAAAAAGGGCGTCTGGTTTTCGACCAGACGCCCTTTTCGCATCTGCCGCGTGGCAGATTACACGTTCAGAAGTAATGCCGCGAAATAAATTCGGCGATGCAGGCGGGCCGCTCGCTGCCTTCGGTTTCGAGGCTCACGTTCCACACGACCTGCGCGCCACCGCCTTCGACATCGCTCACTTCCTTGACGCCGAAACGGCCGCGCAGCTTCGCGCCCACCGGCACCGGCGAGGTGAAGCGCACACGGTTGAGCCCATAGTTCACGCCCATGCGCTGACGCAGCTTGATCGTCGAGGCCAGCAGCACCGGCACGAGCGAAAGCGTGAGAAAACCGTGCGCGATCGGGCCGCCAAACGGCGACTCGCGGCGCGCGCGTTCCTCGTCGATATGAATCCACTGATGGTCGCCCGTGGCGTCGGCGAAACCTTGCACGGCCGGCATGTTCACTTCGCGCCACGGGCTCACGAAAGGCTCGGCGCCCACCAGCGCGCGCAAGGCGGCCAGATCGGGAATCTCCAGCGCTGTCGGTGCGCTTGCGACGTCACTCATGCGGTGTCTCCTGTGGTTTGCGCGCCCGGATGGCGCAGTCCGAACATGCCCTTCGACGAAACCGTCACGACCAGTTCGCCGTGCTGGTTGCGTCCTTCCCAGCGCGTTTCGACGATGCCGCGATCGGGCTTGCTCTGCGAGACACGCTTGCTCACGACGATATTGGTCATCGCGAGCGTGTCGCCCACGCGCACCGGCTTGATCCAGCGAATCTCGTCGATACCCGGCGAGCCCATCGAGGTCGAGTCCTTGAAGAAGTTGCGCACCAGCATGCCCATCATCGTCGAGCAGGTATGCCAGCCGCTCGCCACGAGCGCGCCAAACATCGACGCCTCGCCGCCCGCCTCGCTCAGGTGGAACGGCTGCGGATCGTACTTCTGCGCAAACTCCACGATCTCCTCGCGCCCGAACGTGTGCGAGCCGACTTCATACGCCTTGCCCACTTCGAGATCTTCGTAACTCAAACCCATCGATGGCTCTCCGAATCGACTATTGCCCAATGCTCATGCAGCAACTCACGCAGCGATCTGCGCGAAACCCGGCAGCGAGGCGAAACGTTCGAGATGATAGTCGACGTCGCCGAGCGTGGTTTCGATGATCGAAAGACGCTTGAACAGATGCGCCGCCGCGACCTCGTCGGTCACGCCCATGCCGCCGTGCAACTGCACCGCCTGCTGGCCGACATAGCGCGCCGCCTGCCCCACGCGCGCCTTTGCCGCGGAAATCGCGCGGCGCCGCTCGTCGGGCGATGCGCTACTGTAGCGCGCCGCCGCCAGATACGTGAGCGAGCGCGCCTGTTCGCCGTGAATCAGCATTTCGGCCATACGGTGCTGGAGCGCCTGGAAACGCGCGATCGGCATACCGAACTGCTGGCGTGTTTTGGTGTATTCGACCGTCGCGTGATTGAGCGCGTCGATGGCGCCGACGGCTTCCGCGCACAGCAGGAAGGTGGCGTAATCGGCGATCTGCTCCCACGTGGCCGCACCCGTGTTGCCCAGGCGCCGTGCCCTCGCGCCGTCGAACCGGAGCGTAGCGGCACGCTGGCCGTCGATGGTGCGATACTCGCTCACCGACACGCCCTGCGCGTCACGCGCCACCACGAACAGCGCCACTTCGCCCGCCAGACGCGCGGGCACGATCCAGTAGTCGGCCTGCGCGCCGTGCTGCACGACCGACTTCGCACCGCTCAGCGCGAAACCGTCGCCGGATTCCTTCGCGGTCGTCGCAAGCTCAAACAGGTCGTAGCGTGAGCCGGGCTCGTGGAAGGCGGGCGCGAGCTTGATTTCGCCGGTGGCGACGCGTTCGAGCAGCGTGGCATTATCGGCGTTGTCTGCACCTGCGAGCTTGAGCGCTTCGATGCCCACGGCGCTGGCCCAGTACGGCTCGACCACGAGTGCGCGGCCCAGCTCCTGCATGACCACCAGCATGTCGAACGGCGTGCCGTCGAAGCCGCCCTGCTCCGCCGGTACCGGCAGCGCGGTCAGGCCCAGTTCGACGAACGCATTCCAGTGCGCCGCCGACACGCCCTCGGGCGTCTTCACGATCGCCCGGCGCGCTTCGAAGCCGTAGTTCTTGTCGAGATAGCGACGCAGCGCGTCGGCGAGTTGCTGTTGCTCTTCGGTGAAATTGAAGTCCATTGCGCCGCTCCTCAAATCCCCAGAATCATCTGCGCGATGATGTTCTTCTGGATTTCGTTCGATCCGCCGTAAATCGACGTCTTGCGGTAGTTGAAGTAGTACGCCGCCAGCGGTGCCGCGTCGTCGTCGCCTGCAATCGAATGCGCGTGCTCGCCTTCGAGGAAGGCCGGATCGAACGGCGCGGCCAACGGCCCGACCGCATCGACCATCAGCTCAGTCAACGCCTGCTGGATTTCGGTGCCCTTGATCTTGAGCATCGACGCCTCAGGCCCAGGGCCGCGACCGTTGTTGCTGCTGGCGATCACGCGCTCGGCGGTGACTTCCAGCGCCATCAGCTCGATTTCGACGGCGGCCACGCGCGAAGCAAACACCGGGTCGTGCAGCAGCGGCTTGCCGTTCTTCTTCTGGTTGAGCGCGACGTGCTTGAGGAACGCGAGTTCGCGGTTCGATGCGCCCACCCGCGCGATGCCGGTGCGCTCATGGCCGAGTAGATACTTCGCGTAGGTCCAGCCGCGATTTTCCTCGCCGACGAGGTTCTCCACCGGCACCTTCACGTCCTCGAAGAACACTTCGTTGACCTCATGGTCTTCGTCGAGGGTGATGATCGGGCGCACGGTGATGCCGGGCGTCTTCATGTCGATCAGCAGGAACGAGATGCCCTCCTGCTTTTTCGCGGCGGGGTCGGTGCGCACGAGGCAGAACATCATGTCGGCGTGCTGGCCGAGCGTGGTCCAGGTCTTCTGGCCGTTCACGACGTAGTGATCGCCATCCCTGACGGCGCGGGTGCGCAGCGAGGCGAGGTCAGAACCCGAACCCGGCTCCGAATAACCCTGGCACCACCAGTCTTCGCCCGAGAGAATGCGCGGCAGATAGCGGCGCTTTTGCGCCTCGTTGCCGTATTTCATGATGACGGGCGCGACCATCGATACGCCGAACGGCAGGACCGGCGGCGCGCCGATGCGGCCGCACTCGGCGTCCCAGATATGGCGCTGCGCTTCGGTCCAGCCGGGGCCGCCCCATTCGGCGGGCCAGGCAGGCGCCGACCAGCCTTTGGTGCCAAGCAGCTTGTGCCAGTTCGCGATGTCCTCGCGGCTCAGGCGTTTGTGGTTGAGCACTTTGGCGCGCGCGTCCTGAGGCACGTTGGCCTCGAGCCAGCTGCGGACTTCAGCGCGGAATGCGTCGTCGGTAGGGGTGTAGTCGAGATCCATGCGGTTTGTCTCCTGGCCGCGGCTGGTTGGGAGCGAACCCGAACCGCAGCGAAGACCCGCATGGCTATTGCAGCGGACCCTTCAGCGCGGCCGGTACCGGCAGCGGCATCACATCGATGCCTTCTTCGACGAGGGCTCGCGCATCCTCCGCGGAAGCGACGCCGCGAATATTGCGCGCCGGCGCTTCGTTGTAGTGCATGCGCCGGGCTTCCTCGGCGAAACGGTCGCCTACGTTCTCCGTTTTCTCCAGGACCTCGCGAATCGCGCGCAGCGCCTGCGCCTGCCACTGTGCGGCTGGCCCGGCATGCTGCGCCTGACTGCCCGCGTTCGCAACAGATGCAGCAGCCGACGACGCTGCCGATGACCCGGCACTCGTCGCGCCCGACAGATTCAGCCGGGGCGCGGACGGTACGCGGGCCACGTTGGTGGCGCCGCACATCGGGCATTCGACCAGTTTGCGTGAAAGCTGCGATTCGAAATCGTCAGCGGAAGCGAACCAGCCTTCAAACCGATGGCCGTCTGGGCACTGTAAATCGAGGACCTTCATGGGGAATCGAGGCTTGCGTTGGAGTGTAGCGCAAAATGAAAATTTGTGAACGATCGTTCGTAAAATTTCCGGACGGGGAAAACACCGATGCCGCGCGGTTTTTACGTGCAGTGGCAAAGCGCCCCGCTTGATCGGTGGTCGATTGTAGCGCCGCGCGAGTTGGCCCGCTTGCCTTTGACTGCCGCAAAAATGTGGCGCCGATGTGAAAACGGCGGCCTTGCGGGCCGCCGTCATCGAAACACCTAAACTGCGTGCCAGTCGGCAATCAGCCCTGCTCGGGTTGGGCGAGCGGCCAGCTACCCGACAGCGCCTTTTCAAGCCAGAACGTGCCGATGATGGTTTTCACGTCCGTGATCTTGCCCTCACGCACCCAGTCAAGCAGCTCAGGCAGCGTCGCGGTAAAGGTTTCCAGGAATTCGCCTTCGTCGAGCTTCGACTCGCCCGCCGTCAGGCCGCGCGCGAGATAGATATCGATGAACTCGGTCGAGTACGAAATCACCGGATGGATCTTGGTGAGATAGATGTACTCGCGCGCCTCGTAGCCGGTCTCTTCCTTCAGCTCACGCTTGGCACACGCCAGCGCACCTTCCTGCGGATCGAGCTTGCCCGCCGGGAATTCGGTCATCACTCGCGCGAGCGGATAACGGTACTGGCGCTCCATCAGCACGCGGCCATCGTCGAACAGCGGAATCACCATCACCGCGCCCGGATGCTGGACGTATTCGCGCGTGGCGCGCTTGCCGTCGGGCAAGGCCACGGTGTCGCACTTGAGCGTGAGGAATTTGCCCGCGTGGAGCGTCGTGCTTTCCACACACGTCTCGGCGAGCGCAGGATCGTGCGTCTCGTCGTTTCTCAGATGGTCAGCAGCCATGTTCAACCTCGGGGGGATCGGAATAGAAACGGAAATCGGGAAGGCGCGGAACAGCCGCGCTGCAATCGAAAATGCACGCGCCCCGCTATCGGGCGAGGCGCTGCATTGGCGTCGGTCTACGCCGGACGGCGTTTGACGAGATATTGCCAGGCGAAGCCAGGAAACGCGAACACGACAAAAAGACTGAACGTGATGGCGTAGAACTGCCAGCCCTGGTCAAAGCGGTTACCGGCGCGTGCTTCCAGGAGGAAGCCGAACGCACCGACCACGAAATACAGCACGATCAGCTCGGCGATGCGGATCCACGCGCTCTTTTTGGGCGCGCGCATCGGCAGGAAGCCGAACAGACGCTGATTGAGAAACGGCAGGTTGGCGCCCGCGAGCGCCAACAACACGATAAACCAACCGGCTGCCGACATTACAGGGGCAGCGTATGCGTCACGGCCTGCAGGCACAGCGACATGAGCGGACCCGGGATGATGCCGAGCACGAGCACAGCCACACCGTTGATCGTCAGCAGCGCGCGGTTGCTGGCGTGGCTCACGATCGGCGAGGTGTCCTGCGGCGCATCGAAGTACATCAGCTTGACGATACGCAGGTAGTAGAACGCGCCAAACAGCGACGTAATCACGGCCAGAATGGCGAGCCACGTGAGGCCGGCGTTCATGGTCGCTTCGAGCACGGCGAGCTTCGCGTAGAAACCGACCGTCGGCGGGATGCCGGCGAGCGAGAACATCACCAGCATCATGACGAAGGCGAGCATCGGGCTGCGATGGTTCAGGCCCTTGAAGTCGTCGAGCGTTTCGGCTTCGAAATCGCGGCGCGCGAGCATCATCACCACGCCGAACGCGCCAAGCGTCGTGATCAGGTAGACGATGCTGTAGAACATCGCCGAGCTGTACGCGCTGGCCGCGCCCGTCGCCTTGTTGTCGACGATGCCGGCGAGCAGACCGAGCAGCACGAAGCCCATGTTCGAGATCGCCGAGTACGCCAGCATGCGCTTGACGTTGCGCTGGACGATACCCGTGATGTTGCCGACGATCATCGACAGCGCCGCGAGAATGATCAGCATTTCCTGCCAGTCCACGGCCAGCGGCAGCAGACCCATGACGAGGAAGCGCACCGCCCACGCGAACGCGGCAACCTTCGGGCCGCCGCCGGTGAGCAGCGTCATTGCAGTCGGTGCACCCTGATAGACGTCCGGCACCCACATGTGGAACGGCACCGCGCCCATCTTGAACGCCACGCCCGCAACCACGAACACCACGCCGAACAGCAGCACGATGTCATTGATGTGGCCCGAAGCAACTGCCTTGAACACGTCGGAAAGGTCGAGCGAGCCCGTCGCGCCGTACAGCATCGAAATGCCGTAGAGCAGGAAACCCGAAGCCAGCGCGCCCAGCACGTAGTACTTCATCGCCGCTTCGTTCGACTGCGACGCGTCACGGCGCAGCGCGATCAACGCGTAGAGCGACAGCGACATCAGTTCGAGGCCGAGGTACAGCGTGAGGAAGTTGTTGCCCGAGATCATGACGATCTGGCCGAGCAGCGAGAACATGCCAAGCAGGAAGAACTCGCCGCGGAACAGATCGCGGTCTTCCAGATACTTGTGCGAGTACACGATCGACACGGCATAGCCGAGCGTGACCACCGACTTCATCGCACTCGCGAACGGATCGACCACGTACATGCGCGTGAAGAAATAGCTCACGTGCGGGTCGAAGGCGTTCACCGCAAACCAGAAGCCGGCGACGATGGTCGTCAGCAGCGCGATGAAATAGGTCGTACGCCGGCCCGACGGACCGGAGAACGTGTCGTTGAGCCACGCGACGATGATGCCGGTGAGTACCAGCGCATCGGGTAGCAGAGCGTACATAGGGGCGTTTGGCATGATCTTTTGTTCCTCCGCTCGGTATTACTGTGACAGCGGCAGTTTCGACACTGCGACGTGGGAGAGGAGGTTTTCCACGGATACGTGCATCACATCGGTAAAGGGCTTCGGGTAGATGCCCATGAAGAGCGTGAACAGCGCGAGCACGACAAGAATCCCGTACTCACGGCTGTTGATGTCCTTCAGCTCGCGAACGTGGTCGTTCGTGATGGCGCCGAAGTACACCCGCTTGTACATCCACAACGTGTAGGCCGCGCCCAGGATCAGCGTGAACGCCGCCCCGAATGCGATCCAGAAGTTGAACTTCACAGCCGCCAGAATCACCATGAATTCGCCGACGAATCCCGAGGTGCCCGGCAGACCGCAGTTGGCCATCGCAAACAGCATGGCCAGCGCCGCGAACTTCGGCATCGTGTTGACGACGCCGCCGTAATCGGCGATCTGACGCGTATGCATGCGGTCGTACAGCACCCCGATGCACAGAAACATGGCGCCCGAGACGAAACCGTGCGAGATCATCTGGATGATCCCGCCTTCGACCGCAAGCTGGCTCGACGGGCCGAACATAAAGAAGCCGAGCGTGACGAAGCCCATGTGGGCGATCGACGAGTACGCGACCAGCTTTTTCATGTCCGACTGCACCATCGCCACAAGGCCGATGTAGATCACAGCGATCAACGACAGCGTGATGATGACGGGCGCCAGATAGTGGCTCGCGTCCGGCGTCACCGGCAGCGAGAAACGCAGGAAACCGTACGCCCCGAGCTTGAGCATGATCGCGGCCAGCACGACCGAGCCGCCCGTGGGCGCTTCGACGTGCGCGTCCGGCAACCACGTGTGGACGGGGAACATCGGCACCTTCACCGCGAATGCGAAGAAGAACGCGACAAATAGCAGAATCTGCGGCGTCATCGCCAGCTTCGCGTCCTGCCAGGCGGCCATCTCGAACGTGTGCGTCACACGGTACAGATACAGCAACGCGATCAGCATCAACAGCGAGCCGGCCAGCGTGTACAGAAAAAACTTGAAGGCCGCGTACACGCGGTTCGGACCACCCCAGATCCCGATGATGATGTACATCGGGATCAGCGTGGCTTCGAAGAACACGTAGAACAGCAGGCCGTCGGCGGCGCAAAAGACGCCGATCATCAGACCCGACAGGACAAGGAAGGCGGCGAAATACTGCGCGACGTCTTCCTTGATGACCTGCCAGCCCGCGATCACCACGATCACGGTAATGAGCGCCGTGAGCACCACGAACCACACCGCAATGCCGTCGACGCCCAGGTGATACGCAATGTTGAAACGGTCGATCCAGACCGACTTCTCCTCGAACTGCAGCGCAGCCGTGGTGGTGTCGAAGCCTGAAACGAGCGGCAACGTAACAAGGAAACTAAGCACTGAACCGATGAGCGCGAGCCAGCGGGCCCGGCCCGGGTTCCGGTCGGAACCCACTACTAAAACGATGACGCCGAAAATGATCGGCATCCAGATCGCAATACTGAGAATCGGGGTTGCGTGCATGCGTTTCCTCGCCTTATTTGCCGCTGAGCGTTACAAACAGGGTAAGGAGGCCAAGCATGCCAATAATCATGGCAAATGCGTAGTGATAGATATAGCCGGATTGCAGGAAACGAATGACAGTTGCAAACCAGCCGATAAACTTGGCGCTCCCGTTCACGACGCCGTCGATCACGACAACATCGCCCTCCTTCCACAGACCGCGACCGATCGCGACTGCTCCGCGAGCGAAGACGATTTCGTTGATCTTGTCGAGGTAATACGCATTTGCCAGCAGCTTGTAGACCGGCGAGAACGTGCGTTGCACCACGGCCGGCAGATCCGGGCGCTTCATGTAGAAGAACCACGCCACCACCACACCCGCAAGTGCAAGCCAGACCGGCGCGCCCGAGAACGCATGCGCGCCCATCGCGGCCCAGCCCTGGAACTCTTCTGCCATCTCGGTCAGACCCGGATGGTTCTGGCCGATGAAGATGACCTTGTCGAACGCCACGCCGTTCTGGAAGAACGAACCGAACAGCAGCGGCTGGATCGCGTAAGCACCAGCAATGATCGAGGGAATCGCGAGCAGCACGAGCGGCACCCAGATCACCCACGGCGACTCGTGCGGAACGTGCACGTGATGGTCGTCGTGACCATGATCGCCATGAGCGTGACCGTGCGCGGCTTCAATCGCCATCGGCGATTCCGGATGCTTCGGACCGCGGAAGCGCTCTTCACCGTGGAACACCAGGAAGTACATGCGGAACGAGTACAGCGCCGTGACGAACACGCTCGCCACCACCGCGAAGTACGCGAAACCCGAACCCGGCAGATGCGACAGCTTCACTGCATCGATGATCGAGTCTTTCGAGTAGAAGCCCGAGAAGAACGGCGTACCGATCAGCGCGAGCGAACCGATCAGCGACGTGATCCAGGTGATCGGCATGTACTTGCGCAGGCCGCCCATGTTGCGCATGTCCTGGTCGTGATGCATGCCGATGATGACCGAACCCGCGCCGAGGAACAGCAGCGCCTTGAAGAACGCGTGCGTCATCAGGTGGAAGATCGCCACCGGATACGCCGACACGCCGAGCGCCACCGTCATGTAGCCGAGCTGCGAGAGCGTCGAATACGCGACCACGCGCTTGATGTCGTTCTGCACGATGCCGAGGAAGCCCATGAACAGCGCGGTGATCGCGCCGATCACGACGATGAACGACAGCGCAGCGTCCGAGAGTTCAAACAGCGGCGACATGCGCGCGACCATGAAGATACCGGCCGTCACCATGGTGGCGGCGTGGATC
>NZ_DASZJJ010000159.1:0-20383 GCF_035948235.1 Paraburkholderia sp.
GATCGATCAGATGCTGGTGCGCCGCCGAAATCTCGATGCCGTCCATGCCCGCGTCCTGTACGCGCTTCGCGGCGGTCGCGAAGTCACCAATGATGCGGCGGATTTCCTCGACTTCGATGATCTTGGCGTTGCCACGATGCACCGGCTCGCGAATGCCCGAGGGCGACATCAGATGCGGCCAATGCTCGCCATGAAACGCCGAACGACGGCCCATGTGCGTGGCCTGGATCATGATCTTCGCGCCATGGCGATGCATCGCTTCGGCCAGACGCGCGAGCGGATCGATGATGCGGTCGGTCGAGAGATTCACCGACTTCCACCAGCCTTGCGGGCTGTCCACCGACACGGGACTGGAGCCGCCGCAAACGGCCAGGCCCACGCCGCCCTTGGCCTTCTCTTCGTAATAGCGGATATAGCGGTCGCCCGGCAGGCCGCCCGGCTCCGCGTAGACCTCGGCGTGGGCGGTGCTGACGATGCGGTTGCGCAGCGTGAGCTGGTTGAGCGTGAGAGGCTTGAACAGATTGGGATAACGCATCGCGGACGACCTCAGGCGTTCAGGGTGTATTGCGGTCTGACTGTTTTATTCGGCATGCTTATTGATTGCATTGCCGTACTTTTCTCAGGTTCTGCGCATACGGCTCAGTTCGTGAGCGGCGATACCTCGAACACACAATGCGCATGGCCGCCGCAGGCGCAGCGCACTTCGCGCGACTGGGCGCGCGGCGCGTTCTTGCCGCCTGGCGTCGTATCGTTCACCCAATCCATTGCGCCCGCGAACCAGCCCGCGAACATATAGCAAAGCTTCTCGTCCTGACCGTGTTTGTCCGGCTGCGCCAGCACGAACGACGAGTTGCGCAGTTCGATGCGCGCACGGGCGCTGGCCGGATCGGCTTCGACGATCGTGAAGAGCCCCCAGCCACGCTGCGAAAGACGCTTGAGGTAATGCTCGAACACAGCCATGCCGTCGATGCCGTGCTTTTCGGCTTCCTTCGCGCACCAGTGATACGCAGATTTATAGCCGGCCTTGTAGAGAATTTCCGCATAGACGTCGCGGCCCAGCGCCTCTTCCACCGCGGTATGGTTGTTCGTGAAGAAATGGCGCGGCACGTAAAGCATCGGCAGCGCGTCGGTGGTCCAGACGCCGGTTTCCGGGTTCACGTCGATAGGCAGTTGCGGTTGCATCGTGATTTTCCTGATCGTGGGATTCGTAATATGTCGACGTGAAGCGCTTCAACCGTTCCAGACTTCGCCGAATACGCGCAGCCAGTTTTCGCCCATCACCTTTTTGATGCGCGATTCGCTCCAGCCCGCGCGCTCCATCGCGGCGGTCAGATTCGGAAACTCGCCGATGGTGCGAATGCCTTCCGGATTCACCACCTTGCCGAAGTTCGTCAGACGGCGATAACGGCCCTTGTCGTGCGTAATCCAGTCGAAGAATTCGGTCGTATAGCCCTGCGTGAAGTCCGTGCCAATCCCCACGCGGTCCTCGCCGATCAGATCGACCACGTATTCAATCGCTTCCAGATAGTCCTCGACCGTGGCGTCCGGGCCGCGCTTGAGGAACGGCGCAAACATCGTCACGCCCACGAAGCCGTTGGCATCGGCGATTTCCTTGAGCTGCTCGTCGCTCTTGTTGCGCGGATGCTCCTTAAGACCCGAGGGGCAGCAATGCGAATACGTCACGGGCTTCTTCGACACGGCAATCGCATCGGACGAGGTCTTGCCGCCCACATGCGAGAGATCGACCATGATGCCCACGCGGTTCATTTCCTGAATCACTTCACGCCCGTAACCGGACAGCCCGCCGTCCGCTTCATAACAACCCGTGCCCACCAGGTTCTGCGTGTTGTAGCAAAGCTGCACCACATTCACGCCCAGTTCCTTGAACACTTCGATATAGCCGAGGTTGTCCTCGAATGCGTACGAGTTCTGGAAGCCGAAGATGATGCCGGTCTTGTTCTCTTTCTTCGCGCGCACGATGTCGTCGGTGGTACGCACAAGCGTGAGGATCTCGCTGTACTCGCGGATCTGCTGCTTCATTTCCGCGATGTTGTCCACCGTTTTCTGGAAGTCCTCCCAGACCGAGACCGTGCAATTGACGGCGGTAACGCCGCCACGGCGCATGTCCTCGAACACGGAGCGCTCGAACTTCGAAATGTTCAGGCCGTCGATGATGATGCTGTTGTTGTGCAGGTTGCTCATCGCTTGGGTGCTCCGTGGGGGTCTCAGTAGATGGGAAAGCGTTCGCACAGCGCGAAGATTTCGCGGCGCACGCGTTGTTCGGCGGCGGCGTCGCCTTCGGGATGCGCGCGCAGCGCGTCGAACACCTCCAGGATCAGCGCGCCGATCTGGCGGAATTCCGCCACGCCGAAGCCTCGTGTCGTCCCTGCGGGCGTTCCCAGGCGAATGCCGGAAGTGACGGTGGGCTTTTCCGTGTCGAAAGGAATGCCGTTCTTGTTGCAGGTAATGCCGGCGCGCTCGAGCGCCTGTTCGACCTGGGTGCCCTTGAGACCCTTCGGGCGCAGATCGACCAGCAGCAGATGGTTGTCGGTGCCGCCCGTGACCAGATCGACGCCACCATCCTTGAGGACTTCGCCCAGCACCTGCGCATTGATCAAGACGTTATCGATATAGGTTTTGAAACTGGCGTCGAGCGCTTCGCCAAACGCCACCGCCTTGCCCGCAATCACATGCATGAGCGGGCCGCCCTGCAGGCCGGGGAACACAGCGGAGTTGATCTTCTTCGCGATGTCTTCGTCGTTGGTCAGCACCACGCCGCCTCGCGGGCCGCGCAGCGTCTTGTGCGTGGTCGAAGTCACAACATGAGCGTGCTCGACCGGGTTCGCATGGCGGCCCGCCGCGATGATGCCGGCGATGTGCGCCATATCCACCATCAGTTTCGCGCCCACGCTATCGGCAATGGCGCGAAAGCGCGCAAAATCCAGTTCGCGCGGGTAGGCGGAAAAGCCGGCAATCAGCAGACTCGGCTTGTGCTGTTGCGCGAGTTCCGCGACCTGGTCGTAGTCGATGCGCATCGTGTCGCGATTGACGCCGTACTGCACCGCGTTGAACCACTTGCCCGAAAGCGCCGGCTTCGCGCCGTGCGTAAGGTGGCCGCCCGCATCCAGCGACATGCCCAGCACCGTGTCGCCCGGCTTCGCCAGCGCCAGCATGACCGCACCGTTGGCTTGCGCGCCGGAATGGGGCTGCACGTTGGCAAAGCCCGCACCAAAAAGCTGCTTGAGACGCTCGATAGCCAGCGTTTCGATTTCGTCGGCAAATTCGCAGCCGCCGTAATAGCGCTTGCCGGGATAGCCTTCCGCGTACTTGTTGGTCAACACCGAACCCTGCGCTTCCAGCACGGCGCGCGAGACGATGTTTTCCGAGGCGATCATTTCCACCTGCGACTGCTGACGCTCCAGTTCTTTCAGGAGGCTATTGCGCACCGCCGTATCGCGCTGGGCGAGCGGTTGCGAAAAGAAGGCTTGCGAGTTCGACATAGGGCATCCATGACGAGAGATAGGGGTGGGGAGCCTGCCCGCGCAGCCTTGGCGCTCAAGCGGCTACCGACGGCTCTATTCTTGTCGTTCGGCTTTTTGATCGATATCCGAATTCAGACGCGTTCTTTTCCTTTTCCGCCATCGGCGTCCGTTTTTCACAAGTCGTATCGAATCGCCCCTCACTCGCAGCGCTTCAAAATCTTTCTGATCCGAATAAATTTCTCGTACACTCAAAACGGCCATTCCCCGATACGCTGAGTCGCCGTTAAGCCGTGTTAGCCACACGCTTCATGCGCCGCGAATAGCACGGCCGTTTCTTCAGGGGAAAAGAGTCAAAGCAGATTCGAAGCTCGTTGTAAGGACGCCGGCTCATCAGGGTTTTGCCGCATGGCAGACCGATAGCGCCCGCCTCCAGAATGCCGTAGCCTGGTCGCGCCCCGAGCGCCGCCATCGAATAAAAGGAATGGTTCCCCATGTCACCCGAGCGCACCGCGTCGCTAGCGCATTTCGCGTTCATGCCGCTGCCGAACTTCACGATGATCGCCTTCACCAACGCGATCGAAGTCCTTCGCATGGCTAATTACCTGAGCGGGCAGCCGCTCTACCGCTGGTCCATCATCAGCCCTGAAGGCGGCACCGTGACTTCCAGTAGCGGCATCGGCTTCGACACGGGCCCGGCGGAATGCGCGGGACAGCCCGATATCGTGTTCGTGTGCGGCGGCATCGACGTGCAGCACGTCACCAGCGCCGCGCATCTGAATACGCTGCGCCGGTTTGCGCGCATGGGCGTGGCGCTGGGCAGCCTTTGCACGGGCACTTATGCGCTGGCGAAGTCGGGGCTATTGGCCGGTTACGCCTGCGCGATCCACTGGGAGAACATGTCGGCGCTAAAAGAAGAGTTTCCTTCTACGCGCTTCCTTAAAGAACTATTCGTGATCGACCGTGATCGCGTGACCTGCACGGGCGGCGTCGCGCCGCTCGACATGATGCTGCACCTCATCACGCCGCGCGTGGGCACGGCGCGCGTCACGCAGATCGCCGAACAGTTCGTGGTCGAGCATATTCGCGACACCAGCGCGCAGCAGCGCATGCCGCTGGTGGCGCGGCTCGGTTCGGCCAACAAGTCGCTCTTCGAAGTCATTTCGCTGATGGAAAGCAATATTGAAGAGCCGCTCTCGCGCGAGGAGCTGGCGCGTCTTGCGAACATGTCGCAACGGCAATTGCAGCGGCTCTTTCACGAGCATTTGGGCATGACGCCAACCCACTATTACCTCACGCTGCGCCTGCGCCGCGCGCGCGAACTGCTGCTGCAAACCGATATGTCGATCATGCAGATCACCATGGCGTGCGGTTTTCAATCGGCGTGTCACTTCAGCAAGAGCTATCGCGACGCATTTGCCATCGCGCCCACCGGCGAGCGCCGCAAGCGCGTAGCACCCATGGCGGGTGTGGATGCGCCGCTGCGGCATTTGCCTGCGCTGCCCGTGCACGCCTGACAAACGCTTGCAGCAACACAGAAAGGCAGCCCAAACAACGGGCTGCCTTTTTTAATTCATACAAATAAAGTCTTACGCCGCCAGCATCCGATGCGGGTCGATGACGAATTTACGCGGTGCCCCGCCATCGAACTTCTTGTAGCCCTCCGGCGCCTCCTCTAGCGAAATCACCGTGACATTGACGATCTTCGCGATCGGCAGACGGTCGAATAGAATCGCCTGCATGAGGTTGCGGTTGTACTTGAGCACGGGCGTCTGGCCGGTATGGAAAGTATGCGACTTCGCCCAGCCCAGGCCAAAGCGGATGCTCAGGCTGCCGTGCTTCGCCGCCACGTCGGTCGCGCCCGGATCGTCGGTGACATAGAGCCCCGGAATTCCGATCATGCCCGCTGGCCGCGTGATTTCCATCAGCGAATTCAGCACCGTGGCAGGCGCTTCCTCCTCGTGCCCCGCCGCGCCGTGACCGTGCGCCTCGAAACCCACGCAATCCACGGCACAATCGATCTCGGGCTTGCCGAGAATCTGCTCGATCTGCTCGCCCAGCGTCGCGTCCTTCGAGAGATCGACCACTTCGAAACCCATCGCCTTCGCGTGCGCCAGGCGTTCGGCATTCATATCGCCGACGATGGTGCAGGCCGCGCCCAGCAAACGCGCCGAAGCGGCCGCCGCCATCCCGACCGGCCCTGCGCCCGCGATATAAACCGTCGAGCCGGGCTTCACGCCTGCCGTCACCGCGCCGTGATAACCGGTCGGCAAAATGTCCGATAGACAGGTGAGGTCGCGGATCTTCGACATGGCCTGATCGCGGTCCGGGAATTTGAGCAGATTGAAATCGGCGTAAGGCACCAGCACGTATTCCGCCTGCCCGCCGATCCAGCCGCCCATATCCACATAGCCATACGCGCCGCCCGCGCGCGAGGGATTCACATTGAGGCACACGCCCGTGTGCTGCTCGCGGCACATCGCGCAGCGTCCGCACGCGACGTTGAACGGCACCGACACCAGATCGCCAATCTTGAGCGTCTCCACGTCGCGGCCCACTTCGACCACTTCGCCGGTGATCTCGTGGCCAAGCACGAGACCGACGGGCGCCGTCGTGCGGCCACGGACCATATGCTGGTCCGAGCCGCAGATATTGGTGCTGACCACTTTCAGAATCACGCCATGGCCGATCGAACGTCCTGATGGATCGACCATTTTCGGGTAGTCGATATTCTGCACTTCGACCTTGCCCGCTCCCAGATACACCACGCCTCGATTATTGCTCATCGTTGCTGTCTCCATTTGTAATGGGCTTGCGTTTAAATTTCTCCCTGAAATTGCGGATTACTTCGCGCCGCTCCATGCGAGGTAATCGGCGCGCGTCCAGTCGAGTGCCACGCCCACGCGCCGCGTGCCGGGACGAATCTTCGGCTTGTGCGCGGCGAGCGTGAGCGTGTGCAACGCGGGCCACTCGCGAAACGAAAACGCCGCGAGATCGGCCACCAGCGTTTCGAGCAAGCGCGTATGCGGCCGATGCGCGAGCCAGTCGGCCACGCGCGTACACCAGCCGTCATAGTCAATCCACCCGGCTGCCTCGTTCGGCTCGCAGCGGTAGCCCAGTTGTGCATCGATCACGACGGGCTGCGGCGCTTCGTGCTCGTACGCGTGAATGCCCACGCGCACGGGCACGCCCAGGCCTTCGACGAATACGCTCCAGCCGCGTCCCACTAGCGGCGCGCGCGGGGCCAAAGCCTGCACGATGCATTCTTCGACGAGCTTCATGACATCAGCGGCGCCGCAGCGTCGAGCAGAATGCGGCAGAAGTAGTCGGCAAAGCTGCGTCGCACGACGACTTCATATCGGTCGGCGCCCGTGGGAATCAGCACGATCGAAGCCTTGAAAAAGAAGCTCTGCGCGCATTGGCCTTCTTTAAACAGACGCGGATGCAGGTCGAGCGGGCAGCCGCGCGCGAGCACTTCGCGCACGCGCGTGCCGCTCAGTTCGACCACCGTGTAGCCGCTGCCAACATCGACCGCCGTGGCCCACGAGCCCTCATTGCCGCTCAATACGCCCGTGAGTTTCTCTTCGAGCAAACCTGCTTCTACCGGTCCCGCCGAACGCACGAGCCATTCATCAGGCCCAAGCCAGAGCGCGTCGTACTCCGCACCCATGGAGCGGGTATTCGGCTGCACCGGCAGGCGGCAACCCAAGGCTTGTGCGAATCCACTCGTGAACGCGGCGTCTTGCGGCTCGCCGCGCACCATCACCAGGTCGCGAAACGGCAGCTCGCGCATCGCGCATGCCTTCGAGGGGCGCGCAACGTGCCCGCTCACCACATCCGTCGCGCCGATGAAGGGCGACTCAAGCCGCACGGCGGCCACACGCTCCGCGAGGGGCATCGGTTCCAACGTTTCATTCAACATGCTGACGCACCCCTTCCGTGTCATAGAAAATCGGGCTGGCAATCGTGGCGCTCACGCGCCGTCCGTCGGCCATCGGCACCACCACTTTTTCGCCCATCTTGTTCAAACCGCCCTTCACCACCGCCAGCGCAATCGAGCGCTTGAGAATCGGGCTGTAATAGCTCGACGTGACGTGGCCGATCATCGGCGTCGTGCCGTCGGCAGCCGCGCGTGCTTCGGGCGCCACGATCTGGCCGCCTTCGGGCAACACATACTGCGCGTCCTCGGTGAGCAGACCGACGAACTGCTTGCGCCCCTCCTTCGCCGTGTCCGAACGCGCCAGCGAGCGCTTGCCGAGAAAGTCCTTGGTCTGCGAAACCAGCCCGCCCATGCCAAGATCGAACGGCGTAACCGATCCATCGGTGTCCTGACCGACGATGATGTAGCCTTTCTCCGCGCGCAATACGTGCATTGTTTCCGTGCCGTAAGGCGTGATGTCGAATTCCGCGCCTGCGGCCATCAACGCTTCCCACACGGCGCGGCCCGCATTGGCCGGCACGTTCACCTCATAGGCCAGTTCGCCCGAGAAGCTGATGCGCATGACGCGCGCCTTCGCGCCCGCCACCGTGCCGTTGCGATACGACATGAAGGGGAACGCGGCATTGGCGAAGTCGATATCGGCGCACACTTTTTGCAGCACTTTGCGGCTCTTCGGGCCGACCACCGCAAACGTCGCCCAGTGGTCCGTGACGGAAGCCAGCCGCACCTTCATGTCGGGCCATTCGGTCTGCAGCCAGCGTTCGAGCCACGTCAGCACGCGCGCCGCGCCGCCGGTCGTGGTGGTCATCATGTAGTGCTCGGGTGCGAGGCGCACGGTCACGCCGTCGTCGAACACCATACCGTTTTCGTCGAGCATCAGGCCGTAGCGGCACTTGCCCACTTCCAGCTTGCTCCACGGATTCGTATAGACCCAGTTGAGCAGCTTCGCGGCATCGGGGCCCTGAATATCGATCTTGCCGAGCGTGGATGCATCGAGAATCCCCACACTATTTCGTACCGCCAGGCATTCGCGCGCGACCGCTGCGTGCAGGTCCTCGCCCTTCTTCGGGAAGTACCACGGACGCTTCCAGTTGCCCACGTCCTCGAACAGCGCGCCATGCTCGACATGCCATTCATGGACACAGGTCTTGCGGATAGGGTCGAGCATGTCGCCAAGCTCGCGGCCTGCGAAGGTGCCGAAGGTGACCGGCGTGTAGTTCGGGCGGAACGTCGTGGTGCCCGTCTCCGGAATCGACTTGCCGAGCGCGTTGGCCAGAATCGCCATACCGTTGATATTGCCGAGCTTGCCCTGATCGGTGCCAAAGCCCATCGCGGTATAGCGCTTGACGTGCTCGATCGATTCGAAGCCTTCGCGCGCGGCCAGCAGAATATCGGCGGCGGCAACGTCATTCTGGAAGTCGACGAACTGCTTCGGTCCGCGTGCCGCCGCTGCGTGGCTGCCCACCAGCCAGAGCGGTTGCAGCGGCGCTTCGGCGTGTTCGGCGACCTTCGGTGCAGCCGGACGCGTGACCTTGAAGCCGAGCGATTGCGCGGCGTCCACGCCTGCATCGATCGCCTGCGTGAGGCCGCGCGCGAGGCTGAATTCGCCCACCGCCGCGCCCGCACTCACTTCGGGCTGCACGCGCTTGCCAGGGATGAAGCACGACTTCGCGTCGCTCCACGCGGCCTTGCCGCCCGACTGTGCAAACAGATGCAGCACCGGATTGAAGCCGCCCGACATCGCCACCAGATCGCAGGGCAGATCGGCCTGCTTCGCGCCCGTCTGGCCTTTGTTCCAGGCCACGACTTCGACAGAATTCACGCGCAGCTTGCCGCGCGCGCTCATGATCGCCGCGTTGTTCATGATCTTCACGCCCTGACGGCGCGCGGCGGCCTGCCATTCGCTCGTGCTTTGGCCACGCGGATCGACGATGGTGACTGACGCGCCACATGCCTTCAAATCGAGCGCGCAGCGATAACCCGCATCGTTGTTCGTGAACACTACCGCGTTGCGGCCCGGCAGCACGCCATAGCGATGGATATAGGTCGACACCGCCGATGCCAGCATGATCCCCGGCAGATCGTTATTGCCGAACACGATGGGCCGCTCGTGCGCGCCCGTCGCCAGAATCACGCGCTTCGCGCGGATCTTCCACAGCAGTTCGCGCGAACCCTGGCGCGTGGAGACCGGCAGATGCTCGGTAAGACGCTGCGTGACGGTGACGAGGTTGTGATCCTGATAGCCGAATGCCGTGCTGCGCGAAAGAATTTGCACATCAGGCAGCGCCGCGAGTTCGGCTTCGATCTTTTCGATCCAGTGAATCGCGGGACGCCCGTCGATTTCCGTCTTGCCCGCGAGCAGGCTGCCGCCCAGTTCGCGCTGATCGTCGACCAGAATCACGCGCGCGCCGCTGCGCCCGGCCGTCAATGCAGCCAGCAGGCCGACCGGGCCGCCGCCCACCACCAGCACATCGCAATGCGCGAAGGTCTTGTCGTAGCGATCGGCGTCGAGCATGTCGGGCGCCTTGCCCAGGCCCGCGGCCTCGCGAATCTTTTCTTCATACTTCGGCCAGAATTTACGCGGCCACATGAAGGTCTTGTAGTAGAAGCCCGCGGGCATGAAGCGCGAGAACTTCTGGTTCACGGCCATGCGGTCGTTTTCGAGGTTGGGCTCGGCGTTGACGCTGGTTGCAACGAGGCCCTGATAAAGCTCGATTTCCGTGGCGCGCGCGTTCGGCACCGTGTACGCGCCGCGCTCCAGTTGCACGACGGCATTCGGTTCGGCCACGTCGGCGGTGACAATGCCGCGCGGACGGTGGTATTTAAAGCTGCGCGCGACAAAATGCACATCGTTGGCCAGCAGCGCCGATGCCAGCGTGTCGCCCTGATAGCCCTGATACGTGCGTCCATTGAACGTGAAGGTCAAGGGAATCGCGCGATTGATGCGGCCGCCGCCGCCCAGACGGTTTTTCTGGCTCATGCCTTGCTCCCTTGCGTGCTTTTCTCGTTACCGTTCGTTGCGCCCGTGCGGAACTTCTCGTAGCCGTGAATCTCGTAGCTGACGGTGTCGCGCGTCACCATGAACCAGCGGCGGCAGCCCTGCGTATGCAGCCATTGCTCCTTGTGCACGCCGCGCGGGTTATGGCGCATGAACAGGTAATCGCCCCATTCCTTGTCGGTGAGTTTGTCGGTCTCCAGCGGGCGGGCGATTTCCGCCTCGCCGCCACAGGTGAATTCCGCTTCGGCACGCGGGCCGCACCACGGACATTCGATCAGCAACATGTTGTGTTCTCCTTACAGGTCCGGGTGGAATTCAGTGCGCGACGGCAGCCGCGCCGTGCTCGTCGATCAGATGACCGGTGTAGAAACGGTCCAGCGAGAACGGCGCATTCAGCGGGTGCGGTTCGTCGTTCGCGATGGTGTGAGCGAACGTCCAGCCCGAACCGGGCGTAGCCTTGAAGCCGCCCGTGCCCCAGCCGCAGTTGAAATACAGGCCCTTCACGTCAGTCTTGCTGATGATCGGGCAGGCGTCGGGCGACACATCGACAATGCCGCCCCACTGCCGGTTCATACGCACGCGCGAGAACACCGGGAACATTTCGACAATCGCCTGCAGCGTGCCTTCGATAATGTTGAAGCTGCCGCGCTGGCCAAAACCCGTGTACTGGTCGACGCCCGCGCCGATCACCAGATCGCCCTTGTCCGACTGGCTGATATAGGCGTGTACGGCATTGGACATGATGACCGTGTTGACCACCGGCTTGATCGGCTCGGACACCAGCGCCTGGAGCGGATGGCTTTCGAGCGGCAGACGCACACCCGCCATATCGGCGAGCGTGGAGGTATTGCCTGCGGCCACCACGGCCACTTTCTTCGCCTTGATAAAGCCTTTTACGGTATCCACGCCCGTCACGCGCGCGCCGTCCCGGCGAATGCCTGTTACCTGGCAGTTCTGAATGATATCCACACCCAGGCGATCCGCGCCGCGCGCGAAGCCCCAGGCCACCGCATCGTGACGCGCCACGCCCGCGCGGCGCTGGATCGAAGCGCCCAGCACGGGGTAACGGCTGTTGAGATTGATCGTCGGCTCGATTTCCTTGATCTGCGCGGGCGTGAGGAATTCGGCATCCACGCCGTTCAGGCGGTTTGCATTCACACGGCGCTCGGTATCGCGCACATCCTGGAGCGTGTGCGCCAGATTCAGCACGCCGCGCTGGCTGAACATCACGTTGTAGTTCAGATCCTGCGCCAGCCCTTCCCAGAGCTTCATCGCCTTTTCATAGAGCGCAGCCGACTCGTCCCAGAGATAGTTCGAGCGCACGATGGTCGTGTTGCGCGCCGTATTGCCGCCGCCAATCCAGCCTTTCTCCAGAATGGCGATGTTCTTCACGCCGTGTTCCTTCGCCAGGTAATACGCGGTCGCGAGACCATGCCCGCCGCCACCGACGATCACCACGTCGTATTCCTTTTTAGGCTCCGGGCTTTTCCATTGCCGCTCCCAGTTCTCGTGATACGACAACCCGTTGCGGAACAGACTGAATATCGAATAGCGGCTCATTTCATGGTTCCTTCGTTGCGTGTTTCCCGCGTGTTGCCCGCGTGTTCCATTAGCATTCGATGACGTTCACGGCCAGACCGCCCCGCGACGTCTCCTTGTATTTGGTTTTCATATCCGCGCCGGTTTCGCGCATGGTCTTGATGACGTTGTCGAGCGTGACGTAATGCTCGCCATTGCCCTTGAGCGCCATGCGCGAGGCGTTGAGCGCCTTGATTGCGCCCATCGCATTGCGCTCGATGCAGGGAATCTGCACGAGGCCGCCCACCGGATCGCAGGTCATGCCCAGGTTGTGTTCCATGCCGATTTCGGCGGCGTTTTCCACCTGCAGGGGCGTGCCGCCCATCACGGCTGCGAGCGCCGCCGCCGCCATCGAGCAGGCCACGCCCACCTCGCCCTGGCAGCCCACTTCAGCGCCGGAAATAGAGGCCGTTTCCTTGTAGATGATGCCGATGGCCGCCGCCGTGAGCAGGAAGTCGACAATGCCCTTGTCGTTCGCGCCAGGCGTGAACTTCACGTAGTAATGGAGCACCGCTGGAATCACGCCGGCCGCGCCGTTGGTGGGCGCCGTGACCACGCGGCCACCGGCGGCGTTTTCCTCGTTGACGGCCATCGCGTAGAGATTGACCCAGTCGAGCATCGACAGCGGATCGCGCAGCGACTCTTCCGAACGCGCCCGCAGATTCGCGCAAAGATCGGCAGCGCGGCGGCGCACCTGCATGGGGCCGGGCAACTCGCCGCGCATGCGGCAACCGCGCTCCACGCAAGCGGCCATGGTCTGCCAGATCGCCATCAGGCCTTCGCACACCGCTTCCGGCGAACGCGTCGCGCATTCGTTGGCAAATACAACCTCGGCGATCGAAAGCCCGCTTTCGCGGCACACGCGCAGCAGATCATCGCCGGTGCGAAACGGCCAGGGCACGTCCTGCGCGCCGCGCACGCCGTTGACGCGATCCCCTTCGCGATTCACGACGAAGCCGCCGCCGACCGAGTAATACTCTTTCTCCACCAGCAACTGGCCCTGTTCGTCGAAGGCCTGGAAGCGCATGCCGTTGGAATGCAGCGTGTTCGCGCCGCCCAGCGTCTTGCGGTAGAAGCCGATGCACTCGCGCTCGTCGAAGCGGATCGGCTGCTTGCCGAGCAGAACCAGTTCGCGGTCGCGGCGAATGGCGGCCAGACGCGGCTCGATGCTGTCGGGGTCGACGGCATGCGGAAGATTACCTTCGAGGCCGAGCAGCACGGCCTTGTCGGTGCCGTGGCCCTTGCCGGTCGCGCCAAGCGAGCCGTACAGCTCCGCCTTCACGCGCCGCACGAAGCCGAGCAGATTGGCGTCCTCGATATGCGAAGCAAAGCGGCAGGCGGCGATCATCGGGCCGACCGTGTGCGAGCTCGACGGACCGATGCCGATCTTGAACAGGTCGAAGACGCTGACGTTCATCTGTTATCCCGGGCGTAGGGTGAAGCCGCTGATGCGGCGATGGAAGCAGTAGAACAAAGGAGCCGCCCCCGCCGATAGAACAAAAGCGGCATGGGCTTATGACGGCGACGCCAGCGGTGCCGGGCCGGGGCGTGCAAGTGCGGATTCGCGATGGTTCCTGACGGAAAAACTTAAGTCGGTCCGGCGCAGTTTCCTGTTTTGCTTTTCGCTGAGTTGACCCGAGTTGACCCCAGCCTCGCGGCGAGCCGCGATCCAAAAGCTGAAAGCGCTTTTCACATCGCGAAATTCGTGCCGATTTTCCTTGCCCGCACCTTTTCGCCGCTTGAAAACCTGTTTTGCATCGCAAAATGTGCGAGCTATCTTATTGAAAAATAACAATAAATATTGTCTTATGTCTTATATAAGAGTTGGAGGAACAGCGCTACTATTTAGTCATGCAGTGCGCTGCAACAGAACGCAGCGAAACGACGAACTTAGCTAGTCAAACGCGCATTCCCTTCAGGAGAGACTCATGGCCCAATATCAAGACGACATCAAGGCAGTTGCCGGTTTGAAGGAACAACAAGGCAGCGCCTGGAACGCCATCAACCCCGAATCGGCCGCACGCATGCGCGCCCAGAACAAGTTCAAGACGGGCCTGGATATCGCGAAGTACACCGCGAAGATCATGCGCGCCGACATGGCCGCCTATGACGCCGATCCGTCGAAGTACACGCAGTCGCTGGGCTGCTGGCACGGCTTCATCGGCCAGCAGAAGATGATCTCCATCAAGAAGCACTTCAACAGCACGGAACGCCGCTACCTCTACCTGTCGGGCTGGATGGTCGCCGCACTGCGCTCGGAGTTCGGCCCGCTGCCCGACCAGTCGATGCATGAAAAGACTTCGGTCAGCGCGCTGATCCGCGAGCTGTACACCTTCCTGCGCCAGGCCGACGCCCGCGAACTGGGCGGCCTGTTCCGCCAGCTCGACGCGGCTGAAGGCGCGGCCAAGGCTGCGATCCAGGAAAAGATCGACAACCACGTCACGCACGTGGTGCCGATCATCGCCGACATCGACGCAGGGTTCGGCAACGCGGAAGCCACCTATCTGCTGGCCAAGCAGTTCATCGAAGCGGGCGCCTGCTGCATCCAGATTGAAAACCAGGTGTCCGACGAAAAGCAGTGCGGCCACCAGGACGGCAAGGTCACCGTGCCGCACGAGGACTTCCTCGCCAAGATCCGTGCGATCCGCTATGCGTTCCTGGAACTGGGCGTGGACGACGGCATCATCGTGGCGCGTACCGATTCGCTGGGCGCGGGCCTGACCAAGCAGATCGCCGTGACCCGCACGCCGGGCGACCTGGGCGACCAGTACAACTCGTTCCTCGATTGCGAAGAACTGTCGGCCGACGAGCTGGGCAATGGAGACGTCATCATCAAGCGCGACGGCAAACTGCTGCGCCCCAAGCGCCTGCCGAGCAATCTGTTCCAGTTCCGCGCCGGCACGGGCGAAGCGCGCTGCGTGCTCGATTGCGTCACCGCCCTGCAAAACGGCGCCGACCTGCTGTGGATCGAAACCGAAAAGCCGCACATCGGCCAGATCGGCGGCATGGTCAGCGAAATCCGCAAGGTCATCCCGAACGCCAAGCTGGTGTACAACAACAGCCCGTCGTTCAACTGGACGCTGAACTTCCGCCAGCAGGTCTATGACGCGATGAAGGCCGCAGGCAAGGACGTGTCGTCCTACGACCGCGCGCAACTGATGAGCGCCGAATACGACCAGACCGAACTGGCGATCAGCGCCGACGAGAAGATCCGCACCTTCCAGGCCGATGCAGCACGCGAAGCCGGTATCTTCCACCACCTGATCACGCTGCCGACGTACCACACGGCCGCGCTGTCCACCGACAATCTGGCTCGCGAATACTTCGGCGATCAGGGCATGCTGGGTTATGTGGCTGGCGTGCAGCGCAAGGAAATTCGTCAGGGCATCGCCTGCGTCAAGCACCAGAACATGTCCGGCTCGGACATCGGCGACGATCACAAGGAATACTTCAGCGGCGAAGCAGCCCTGAAGGCGGCAGGCAAAGACAACACGATGAACCAGTTCTAAAAGCCGCAATATCCAGCAGCGCCTTTCGCAAAACGCCAACCCTCCGGGGTTGGCGTTTTTTTTCGTCCACCGGGGACGATGAGATTCAATCGAAATTCGACCGACTTTTTGACCGGTTATGATGCGCCGATCCGCTGAACCAGCGGGCTACGGTCCATTCTGCCGGCTGTCGCGGGAGATCCCTGCGAGAGACGCATAACGGACGCTCTCTCAACGCCGGCACCCTGGCTGGCACACCGGTTTGCAGTCACAAGCTGCATCACCGGCGCATCGGAGATCATCAAACATGATTGCCGCGTATGACCGCGTCCGTGGACGCATGCTCGCAGGCGACCCGGAATTCGCCCGACTTCATGGCGCGACACGCTCGACACTCGCCTGCCTGCTTACGGCAGCGCTTTGCATCGGCTGGCTGGTACAGCAGCACCTGCCCATCACGCTCGCCGCGCTGGCCACGTTGTTCGCCATGATTGCGCCGCTGTTCCTGAGAGATCGACACCTGTCTGATTGGCTCGTTTCGCTGGGCCTGCTCTACGTTTGCACCTGCGCGAGTTTTACCCTTTCGGCGCTGGCCGCCCCGCATCCTCTTCTGCGCGGCGCGCTGTTACTCATAATCGTGTTCGCCGGCATGCTGTGCCATGCGCTGGGGCCTCGCGCCGCTGGCTGCGCCTTGCTCGCGCTCGTCGCGTTCTATCTGGGGCTTTACCTCCATCCGTCACGCGACGTGCTTGACGCGATGCTGGGCTTGTCCGCCCTCGCGCCGCTCGTGGTGGCGTGGGTCGGGCGCGTGCTGGTGCCGCTAAAAGGGGCGGCTCAAGTGCGCTCCGTGCCTGTTGAAACATTGCTCATCGGCCACTCGTGGCTGGCGCGGGCGGTCAACGCGTGCAAGCTGCGCCTGCAGAGCGACCTGAATGCGCTCGCGCGGCATCGCCATCATCTGGCGTGGCGGCCCGCCGCGCTGGCCACCGTCGCCGCGCTGCTCGCCTTGCTGGCTGGCGACGAAATGTCCAGCGAGCGCTCAATGTGGGCGGTTATCAGCACCTTCGTCGTATTCCTCGGCACGCATTCGCGCGAGGGCACGCTGGCTCGCGTGGGCAAACGGCTGATGGGCACACTGGCAGGCGCGGCCGCGAGCGTGCTGCTGGTCGCCCTCTTTAAAAGCGAGCCGTGGGTCCTCGTTGGACTGATGGCCGCGTGTGTGTTCGGCTGGGCCTACTTCATCCTGCACGCTTATACGCGCGGGGTTTTCTTTATTACGCTGCTGGTTGGGCTGGTGTACGGACAGCTTGGCTTCGCGATCGTTGCGCTCGCCGTGCTTCGTGTCGAAGAAGTCGTGCTGGGCTGTTTTATTGCGTTCGCGCTGTCCATGCTGTTGATGCCGTCCGCCGCTCGCCGCGAGGAGGCGCTGCTGACCTGACGTCCGTCTTGCGCGATCGGCCCAATCTCAGTAATATACTGTACAAATATACAGTATATAGAACCGTTATGGCCCTCCCTCGCGTGGGACAGTCAGCGTGAGCAATCCGCCAGTCCGTCGCATCGCGCACGTCGATATGGATGCGTTCTACGCTTCCGTGGAACTGCTCCGCTATCCCGAGCTGCGCGGCCAGCCCGTAGTCATAGGCGGCGGGCGCAATGCCGCGCCGGAACTCCAGCCCGACGGCACGCGCCGCTTCGCAAAGCTACGCGACTACGCCGGGCGAGGCGTCGTCACGACTTCGACGTACGAGGCGCGCGCGTTCGGCGTGTTTTCCGCCATGGGCATGATGAAGGCCGCGCAACTCGCGCCGGACGCGATTCTTTTACCGACCGATTTCGATTCGTATCGACGCTACTCCCGCCTGTTCAAGGATGCCGTGCGTACCTTCACGGACCAGATCGAGGACCGCGGCATCGACGAAATTTACGTCGATCTCACGCTCGTGGAAGGTGAATCTAAGGAACTGGGCGCGCGCATCAAGAATGCGGTTCGCGAAGCCACCGGCCTGACCTGCTCGATTGCCATCGCGCCCAACAAACTGCTCGCCAAGATCGGTTCCGAACTGGACAAGCCCGACGGACTCACGATTCTCTCGCTGGCGGATCTCGAATCGCGTATCTGGCCGCTCGCCGCAAAAAAGGTCAACGGCATCGGGCCGCGCGCAAGCGACCGGCTGGCCAGCATCGGCATCGGCACGATCGGCGAGCTGGCCGCGGCGGACCTCGGCTTGTTGCAGGAGCACTTTGGGGGCACTTACGCCGCGTGGCTGGCCAGGATCGCCCAGGGGCTGGATGAGCGGCCGATCGTCGTGTCGTCCGAGCCCAAGTCCATGAGCCGCGAAACCACCTTCGAGCGCGACATGCATGTGACCCGCGACCGCGCCACGCTCACACCGGCGCTGACGCGTCTGTGCGAGCGCGTCGCCGAGGACCTGCAGCGCAAGGGTTATCGCGGACGCACGGTCGGCCTGAAAATCAAGTTCGCCGACTTCAAGATCGTCACGCGCGATCTCTCGTTGCCCGAACCGGTGGCGGATGCCGTATCGATACGGCGCGCGGTTGGCGAATGCTTGAAGCGGGTCGCACTGGATCGGCGCATTCGCCTGATTGGCGTGCGTATGGGCACGCTTGAGGCCGCTACCGGTGAAGCACCGGCAGCGGCGCCGCCGCGGCAATCGGAGTTGCCGTTCGACGGCTGACGCCCCGCTCGCCGCCTCGCGACAGCGTTTTAGCTCAAACTGTCCAGCGCCTTGGCGAATCTCGCGACCGCAGCTTCGACATCATGCAGTTTGTCCAACCCAAAGAGCCCAATGCGGAAGGTCTTGAAGTCGGCCGGCTCGTCGCATTGCAGCGGCACGCCGGCTGCGATCTGCAAACCGGCATCGGCGAACTTCTTGCCAGACCGGATGCCATCGTCGTCGGTGTAACTGACCACGACGCCCGGCGCCAGAAAACCGTCGGCGGCCACGCTTCTGAAACCCTTCGCAGCCAGTAGCGCGCGAATGCGCTCGCCGAGTTCAAGCTGCTCTGCCTTCACCTTGTCGAAGCCGTAGGCTTCGGTTTCCTTCATCACGTCGCGCAACGTGGCGAGGCTGTCGGTGGGCATGGTCGCGTGGTACGCGAAGCCGCCGCTCTCGTAGGCTTCCATGATCTGCAGCCATTTGCGCAGATCGCAGGCGAAGCTGGTGCTGGTCGTCGTTTCGATGCGCTCGCGCGCCAGCGGGCTGAACATGACGAGCCCGCAGCATGGCGACGCGCTCCAGCCTTTTTGCGGCGCGCTGATCAGGATATCGACGCCGCTCGCTTCCATGTCCACCCAGATGGTGCCGGAGGCGATGCAATCGAGCACGAACATGCCGCCGACTGCATGCACGGCGTCAGCCACGGCGCGCAGATACGCATCGGGCAGCAGCATGCCGGACGCGGTTTCGACATGCGGCGCAAAGACGAGATCCGGCTTGTGCTCCTTGATCGCGGCGACCACGTCTTCGATGGGTGGCGGCGCAAACGCGGCCTGCCTGCCCGCTTCGACCGGCCGCGCCTTGAGCACGATCGATTCGGACGGGATGCTGCCCATGTCGAAAATCTGCGACCAGCGGAAGCTGAACCAGCCGTTGCGGATCACCAGACACTTCCTGTTCGTCGCGAACTGCCGTGCAACGGCTTCCATGCCGAAGGTTCCGCTGCCGGGCACGATCGCCACCGCTTTCGCGTTGTAGACTTTTTTCAGGGAGTCGGACAGATCGCGCATGACGCCCTGAAAGCGCTGCGACATGTGATTGATCGAGCGGTCGGTGTAAACCACTGAGTATTCGAGGAGTCCCTCGGGATCGACATTGGGGAGTAAACCTGGCACGCTCGCCTCCGATATGGGATGAACAGTGTGAGCCGCAGCGGTAACACCGCAGATATGTTTTTTTGCGCCGACGAAGCCGATTCTAGCGAAAGCCGGCTGACTGTGGCGATGGTGCGACGCAGCAGATGCAATCCGCCGGGTACGCGGGCATGTGCGCTATTTGCGCGCGGGCGGTTGCGGATTATTGGCCGGATTCGTATCGAAGCGGCTCACACTTTTGATGCCGCTCTTGCCAATGAGCGCCGCCAGCCGCTCATGCAGCCAGGCGGCGGTTTCGTCGTCATAGACCTCATCGCCGTTCACATACACCGTGAACGACTTCAGATACTTCGCCTTTTTCTCGGGATTTTCGATCGTGTCTTTTGTCCACTGGTAGAGCGGATAGCGGTCCTGTCCTTCACGCTGCGCCGCTTCGACGTAATCGGCAAATGCATCGTACTGGCACTTCAGCGAGGCATTGCGCTCACGCAGCAGCGCATCGAGCGCATCGCGTTGTTCATGCGATACGGGCGAGCGCAAGGCATCCGCCAGTTCCGGCGTGACAGTAATGCGAATCTGGAATTGCCATGTTTCTGCCATTTTTATCTCCCGAATTTATCTCCCGACGTAATCCGCAGAATAGCCTCTCTTGTGCGCCAACGCGCGAGGGCGCTAAAATCCTCCCGCCGAAAATAGAGTGGCAGGTTGGTATCTCCTGCGCCCAGTCAGCGGATTGCTTGCGACGTGGGTTCTTACTATGCCGCGGCGTCAACCTTACTTTGAACAAGTTGAGGGGGCGCGCTGTGGACAAGACGCTGCGTGTGCCCCTCACCGATGAGGAGTCTGCACAGATGCGCAGCAACATCCAGGAAACACGCGAAGAAGCACGCCCAGAAACGGCAGCCGCAGAGGGAACGCTATTCAGCGAATCGACCTTCGAGCGCGACGACCTCACCCGCATCCTTCGGGAATGCGGTGACGCACCAACGTTCGAGCACTGCGATTTCAGCGGCGAAGATCTATCCCGACTGGACTTCCGTGCTGCCCGCTTCACCCGCTGCATCT
>NZ_DASZJJ010000160.1:0-16830 GCF_035948235.1 Paraburkholderia sp.
CACGAGAGCGCGCGCCGCCGTTAATTCCGGCATCAGGCCGGAAGCGCGCGCCAATTCTGGCGCACAATCTGCGTTGTTTTCGATGGAAGCCGCCATGTCTGATCTGCTCGACGAATACCCGATGCTCATGTTTGGGCTGGAAGCGCTGATCGCGCTGTTCCTGCTGATTTTCATCGTTGTGTGGACCGCGTCGGGCAGGAAGAAGCGAGCCCCGCACGACCGGCGTGACTAGCAGACCCCAAATGCGGGCAACGGTTCAAAACGGTGAGTGCGAAGTTGAATGCCGCGGGTGAATGCGGCAACGCTTCAGCAAACTTCAATGAAGCGTGCGCGGCATGCGCAGGACGAATTCGGGAACCGGCGCTTCGAAGCGCTCGGCGTCCTCGGCCACGCAAAAATATTCGCCGCGCATGGTGCCCACGGGCGTCGCGATGACGGCCCAACTGGTGTACTCGAACTGTTCGCCGGGTTTGAGCAGCGGCTGATGGCCCACCACACCCAGGCCTTTCACTTCCTGCACGTGCTCTTCGCTGTCGGTGATGACCCAGTGGCGCGCGATCAATTGCGCGCTCACCTGCCCCGTGTTGCGAATCGTCAACGTGTAGGCGAACGCATACTGGCGGCGCTCCGGGTCCGATTCTTCGGGCAGGTAGCGGACCTGCGAGGTCACGCTGAATTCGTACTGACTCATCCTTGTTCCGTGTGCCCGGCCGTGTGGCCGGTTAAACCTGGTTAAGCGGACCGCCCGACATGCGTCGGACATGGAATGGCATTCTGCTTGATGCGCCCGCCCCCCGCAACCCGGCGTAGCCCGCACAGCCGCCACCGGCGCGGCTCCCGAGCCAATCGACCGCAACAAACCGGGCGTGCTCCCGCACCAGCGCGGTGCGAGAGCCTGATCCGGGGCCCGATCGAACCCCTGGCCAAACGGCCAACGTCACCGCAAAACCGCCCACAAGGGCGCAGGCCGTCCTCGCCCTGACGGTAAAATACGGTTTTCCCGTCTGTCTTTCCGATTGCCGCCATGACGCAATTCCGCATCGCTCCCAGCATCCTCTCGGCCGACTTCGCGCGGCTTGGCGAGGAAGTCCGCAACGTCGTCGCCGCCGGCGCCGACTGGATCCACTTCGACGTGATGGACAACCATTACGTGCCGAACCTCACCATCGGCCCGCTCGTGTGCGAGGCGATCCGCCCGCACGTGGACGTGCCCATCGACGTGCATCTGATGGTGCGCCCGGTCGACCGCATCGTGCCCGATTTCGCCAAGGCCGGTGCGAACCTCATCAGCTTCCACCCGGAAGGCTCGGATCACATCGACCGCACGCTGTCGCTGATCCGCGACCACGGCTGCAAGGCCGGTCTGGTGTTCAATCCGGCCACGTCGCTGAACTACCTCGACCACGTGATGGACAAGGTCGATCTGGTGCTCATCATGTCGGTGAACCCAGGCTTCGGCGGCCAGTCCTTCATTCCGGAGGCGCTCAACAAGCTGCGCGAGGCGCGCGCGAAGATCGACGCGTACACCGCGCGCACCGGCCGCGAGATTCATCTCGAAGTCGATGGCGGCGTGAAGATCGACAATATCGCCGAAATCGCCGCGGCCGGCGCGGACACCTTTGTGGCAGGCTCGGCCGTGTTCGGCAAGCCCGACTACAAGGCCGTGATCGACCAGATGCGCGCGCAGCTCGCGACCGTCAAGGGCGCGCAATGAGCGCCACCGTCAAGTTCACGGCGCCGCGCATCGAAGCGGCGCTGATCGACCTCGACGGCACCATGGTCGACACCGCCGACGACTTCGCGGCGGGCCTGAACGGCATGCTCGCGCAGTTCGACGCCGAGGAAACCACGCGCGAAGAGGTGATGGGCTACGTCGGCAAGGGTTCGGAACATTTGATCAAGAGCGTGCTTGCGCCGCGCTTTGCTGAAACCGACGCCCAGTCGCGCTTTGACGAAGCGCTCGCGCTCTACCAGGACGAGTACGCGAAGATCAACGGCCGCCACACGCATCTGTATCCCGATGTGGAGGCCGGGCTTTCTGCGCTGCGCGACCAGGGCATTCGCCTCGCCTGCGTGACCAACAAGCCGCACCGCTTTGCGGTAGAGCTGCTGCAGCAATACGGCCTTGCGCGCTACTTCGAGGTCGTGCTGGGCGGCGACAGCCTGCCGAAGAAGAAGCCCGATCCGCTGCCCATGCTCACGGCGTGCGAGCGCCTGGGCGTAAAGCCGCAGGCGGCGGTGGCGATCGGCGATTCGGAGAACGACGCGCTTGCGGGCCGCGCGGCGGGCATGGCGACGCTCACGGTGCCCTATGGCTACAATCACGGCCAACCTGTACAAAAAATTGAGTCGGATGGTATAGTGGCCACGCTGCTTGAGGCCGCCAAGGCCGTCGCAGCACACAATCTTCTGACCTAAGTTCTGTACTTACCGTCACCTAATCCTCATGTTTCTGAATAAAAAACGGAGTCTGAGCAGCATCGACCGGGGAGCCTGGCCCTGGCGTCGCTGGTCGCGCTAACCTCACTCGAGGTTCGCTGAAGTCGCGCGCAAGCTCCTCTTCAGCTCCGTTTTTTACTTCGCTGCGCATTCGCGCGTGTCTCGAACCTAAACTGTTGCGGTAATCCGTCGGCTGATCTGGCCGTGGGCTTTCGCGAACCCTGCATACCGCATCTGCGCGTGCCGGGGCGCCAGCATCCACGTCCAGCGTTAGCCGCCGATGCACCGCAAGCCCACTCCGGCAAATGCTTTCGCACTTGCGCGGGACGGGCTGCAGGAAAGACACGAGCCACGAGCGATTGCCGCGCAAATCAAGCACTCAAAACAGACGCCATCGCGCACACGCCGCGCCCCTTTTTGAGCCGCACTGGGCCCGCACCCGACGTCGCGAACGGCAGCACGCACAGGATCGGAACATGACCGAACTCGAATTTCAGTCCCTCGCCAACGAGGGTTACAACCGCATCCCGCTGATCGCCGAAGCCCTCGCCGATCTCGAAACGCCGCTTTCGCTGTATCTGAAGCTGGCGCAACCCGAACGCGGCGGCGCCAACTCGTTCCTGCTGGAATCCGTCGTGGGCGGCGAGCGCTTCGGGCGCTACTCGTTCATCGGCCTGCCGGCACGCTCGCTGATCCGCGTGAAGAACGGCGTCTCGGAAGTCGTGCGCGACGGCCAGGTGATCGAGACGCACGACGGCGATCCGCTCGAATTCATCGCTCAATACCAGGCGCGCTTCAAGGTCGCGCAGCGTCCGGGCCTGCCGCGCTTCTGCGGCGGTCTGGCCGGGTACTTCGGCTACGACGCGGTGCGCTATATCGAGAAAAAGCTCGCGAGCACCTGCCCGCCCGACGATCTCGGCCTGCCCGACATCCAGTTGCTGCTCTCCGAAGAAGTCGCGGTGATCGACAATCTCGCGGGCAAGCTCTACCTGATCGTCTACGCCGATCCGCAAACGCCCGAGGCCTACACCAAGGCCAAGCTGCGCCTGCGCGAACTCAAGCAGCGTCTGCGCGCGACGGTACAGCCGCCGGTCACGTCGGCGAGCGTGCGCACCGAGACCTATCGCGAATTCAAGAAGGACGATTACCTCGCCGCCGTGCGCAAGGCGAAGGAATACATCGCCGCGGGCGAGCTGATGCAGGTGCAGGTCGGCCAGCGTCTGACCAAGCCGTATCGCGACAATCCGCTGTCGCTGTACCGCGCGCTGCGTTCGCTGAATCCGTCGCCCTACATGTATTACTACAACTTCGGCGAATTCCACGTGGTGGGCGCGTCGCCGGAGATTCTGGTGCGCCAGGAACAGCGCGGCGAAGATCGTATCGTGACGATCCGTCCGCTCGCGGGCACGCGCCCGCGCGGCAACACGCCCGAGCGCGACGCCGAACTCGCGACCGAGCTGCTCAACGATCCGAAGGAGATCGCCGAGCACGTGATGCTGATCGACCTCGCGCGCAATGACGTGGGCCGCATCGCGGAAATCGGTTCGGTGACGGTGACCGACAAGATGGTCATCGAAAAGTACTCGCACGTTCAGCACATCGTCAGTTCGGTGGAAGGCAAGCTCAAGGCCGGCATGACCAACTACGACGTGCTGCGCGCGACCTTCCCCGCCGGCACGCTTTCGGGCGCGCCCAAGGTGCGCGCGATGGAATTGATCGACGAACTGGAACCCGTGAAGCGCGGTCTTTACGGCGGCGCGGTCGGCTATCTCTCGTTCAACGGCGAGATGGATCTGGCGATCACGATCCGCACGGGCGTCATCCACAACGGCAATCTGTACGTGCAGGCCGCGGCCGGCGTCGTGGCGGATTCGGTGCCCGAGTCGGAATGGCAAGAAACCGAAAACAAGGCGCGCGCTGTGCTGCGCGCCGCCGAGCAGGTCCAAGACGGCCTCGACAGCGACTTCTGATTGAGCGGAGACAAGACCATGTTGCTCATGATCGACAACTACGATTCGTTTACCTACAACATCGTCCAGTACTTCGGCGAGCTTGGCGAAGACGTCCGCACGCACCGTAACGACGAAATCACCATCGACGAGATCAAGGCGCTCAACCCCGAGCGCATCTGCCTCTCGCCTGGACCGAGCAATCCGCAGAACGCAGGCATCACGCTCGACGTGCTGCGCGAATTCGCAGGCAAGACGCCGATCCTGGGCGTGTGTCTGGGCCATCAGGCCATCGGCGAGGCATTTGGCGGGCGCGTCGTGCGCGCAAAAACCATCATGCACGGCAAGGTCAGCCAGATCGAAACCGACTGCAAAGGCGTGTTCGCCGATCTGCCGAAGCACTTCAACATCACGCGCTATCACTCGCTGGCGATCGAGCGCGAATCGCTGCCCGATTGCCTCGAAGTATCCGCGTGGACCGAAGACGGCGAAATCATGGGCGTGCGCCACAAGACGCTGGCCGTGGAAGGCGTGCAGTTCCACCCGGAATCGATTCTGTCTGAACACGGCCATGCCCTGTTCGAGAATTTCCTGAAGCAAACGAAGCGCGCGTGAAGCAGCTTAATCCGGAGGCACGACCATGATTACCCCCCAGGAAGCGCTGCAACGCACGATCGAGCACCGCGAAATCTTCCACGACGAGATGCTGCATCTCATGCGCATGATCATGCGCGGCGAGCTGTCGCCCGTGCTGTCGGCGGCCATCATCACGGGCCTGCGCGTGAAGAAGGAAACCATCGGCGAGATCGCGGCGGCTGCGACCGTGATGCGCGAGTTCGCCAATCACGTCGAGGTGAAGGACAACTCGAACTTCATCGACATCGTCGGCACCGGCGGTGACGGTTCGCATACCTTCAATATCTCCACGGCGTCGATGTTCGTCGTGGCGGCGGCGGGCGCGAAGGTCGCCAAGCACGGCAATCGTGGTGTATCGAGCAAGTCGGGCAGCGCGGACGTGCTCGATGCACTCGGCGTGAACATCGATCTGCAGCCGGATCAGGTGGCCGCCTCGATCGCCGAAACCGGCATGGGCTTCATGTTCGCGCCCAACCATCATCCGGCGATGAAGAACATCGCCGCCGTGCGCCGCGAACTGGGCGTGCGCACGATCTTCAACATCCTCGGCCCGCTCACGAATCCGGCGGGCGCGCCCAACCAGTTGATGGGCGTCTTCCACCCCGACCTCGTCGGCATTCAGGTGCGCGTGATGCAGCGCCTGGGCGCGAAACACGTGCTGGTCGTGTACGGCAAGGACGGCATGGACGAAGTGTCGCTCGGCGCATCCACGCTGGTCGGCGAGCTGAAGGACGGCCAGATCCGCGAGTACGAAATCCATCCCGAGGACTTCGGCCTGCAGATGGTGTCGAACCGCTCGCTCAAGGTCGAGAACGCCGAAGAGTCGAAGGCGATGCTGCTGGGCGCGCTCTCCAACGAAGCGGGCACGGCGCGCGAAATCGTCGCGCTCAATTCGGGCACGGCGCTGTATTCCGCGAACGTCGTCGATTCGATCGGTGACGGCATTGCGCTTGCGCGCGAGACCATCGCCAGCGGCCGCGCGCGCGCCAAAGTCGACGAACTGGTACGCTTCACGCAACAGTTCAAGCGCTAAATCACACGATCAGCCCGCTGATCCAGCACCGTTTTCAGTAGACCACCATGAGCGATATCCTCGAAAAAATCATTGCGGTGAAGCGCGAAGAAGTGCGCGCCGCCGAGCAGAGCGCCCCGCTCGAAGAACTGCGCCTCGCCGCAGGCACGCGCGATCTGCGCGACTTCGTCGGCGCGATCCGCGCGAAGCACGCGAACGGCCAGGCGGCCGTGATCGCCGAAGTGAAAAAGGCCAGCCCGTCGAAGGGCGTGCTGCGCGAAAACTTCGAGCCCGCGCAAATCGCGCGCTCGTATGCCGAAGGCGGCGCAGCGTGCCTGTCCGTGCTCACCGACGTGCAGTTCTTCCAGGGCAGCGTCGCCTATCTGCAAGCCGCGCGTGCCGCGTGCGAGCTGCCGGTGCTGCGCAAGGACTTCATCGTCGATCCGTACCAGATCGTCGAAGCGCGCGCGATGGGCGCCGATGCGATCCTGCTGATCGCCGCCGCCCTCGAACCGTCGCAGATGCGCGACCTCGAGGCGCTTGCGCATTCGCTGGGTCTGGCGGTGCTGGTCGAAGTGCACGACCGCGAGGAACTCACGCACGCGCTCACGTTGAAGACGCCGCTCATTGGCATCAACAATCGCAATCTGCGCACCTTCGAAACCACGCTGCAAACCACCATCGGCATGCTGGACGATGTGCCCGAAGACCGCATCGTGGTGACGGAATCGGGCATTCTTTCGCGCGCCGATGTCGAGAAGATGCGCGAACTGGCCGTGCATACGTTCCTGGTCGGCGAGGCGTTCATGCGCGCCGATGAGCCGGGCGCGGAACTCGCGCGCATGTTCTTCTAAGTTTCACGGACGCACGAAGTCATGGGTATCGAACGCGAAATCAAGCTCGCGCTGCCGCAGGATCAGGTCGACGCCGCGCTGCGCTTTTTCGAAGCGCGCGCGGGCGTTGCAGGTCACGCGATCCGGCTGGAGAACATCTACTTCGACACGCCGGAGCTTGCGCTCGCGCGGGCGAAAAGCGCGTTGCGTCTGCGCCGCGCGCCGCAAGGCTGGCTGCAGACGTTCAAGACCGTGGGCGTCGCGCAGAACGGTCTGCACGCGCGCCACGAGTGGGAAATGCCAGTGGCGGGCGAAGCGCTGGAAGTCGACAAACTGCTGCACGAGTGCGATGAAGCGGGCGTTTCGACGGCGCTTTCAGCGGCCGCCGCGAATCTCATTCCGCTCTTTCGCACCGACTTCACGCGCACGCTCTGGACGCTGACGCATGAGGGCACGCAGATCGAAGCTGCCGTCGATCAAGGTGAAGTTACGGCGGACGTGAACGGTCAAACGCGCCGCGCGCCGATCTGCGAAATCGAGCTGGAACTAAAAGACGGCGATGAAGCCGCGCTGCACTCGCTCGCCGCCGAACTCGCGAAAGTCCTGCCGGGTCTCGCGCCCGACGACATCAGCAAGGCGCAGCGCGGCTACAAACTGCGCGAAGGCTGAAGCGACCTAGCTTACCTGGACCTTGCGCATGATTGACAGCAGATGCGGGCCGCGCCACTGCTGCTCAATGACCTCGAATGCGCCGGTAAAGCCATACATTGCCGCCCAGCGGTTTTTATCGTCGAAGTAAAGCGGGAATGTTTCTTCCGTGATGATGTTCACATGCGTGGGATCGCGAAACGCCGGCGCATGCGGATAAGCCGGCGTCAGCGCGAGAAACTGCCCGCCGACTTTCAGAACGCGCCAGATCTCGTTCATCAGTTCGACAAAACAGTTACGACGATGCGGCACATAGAGCAGCCGTGGAACGTGCTCGATAAAATCGAAAGCCGTCACGAAATCGAACATCCCGGATTCGAATGGAATCGGCTCGATCACGAGGTCGGCGGAGACAATATTTGGCCCCAGATTGCGAACGTCGACGCCGTACAGCTCGTTCGCATTAAACGGATTTTTCGGATTCGGACCGCAACCTAGATCGAGTGTTCGGGTGTTGCTCACGGTATCGCTCACTTAAGCCTCTGTCGATGTCAACCAGTCAGCGCGACACTATAGGGCGCGTCCGACGAACCCCATCCCAATAAAGACCGGCCTGAATCGCCGATGCCACCGTTACCCGCACACCGAAAGACCCCACGTCGCGCCCGCCGCATTGAACCGCCGCGCGTTTGCTGCGACACTTCCCGCCCATGACATCCACGAAACGCACGCGCGCCGCGACGCCGGTGCAAATCTCGCTCTTTGACGACGCTTTGCCCGATGCCGCGCAGGCCACTTTGGACGAACCGTCCATCCCTGAAGTCGATCCGCGCCAGATCACGATTTTTTCGCTTTTCGGGGATGACGAGTTTCCGCTGCCAGCTTCCATAAGCGCTGCAGCGGCCGCAATGACCCAGGACGCTCCCGCCCAAACCATGACCCAGACCGCCGCGCCAGCGCGCCTCGAAGACCAGTTCGCCGCCCTCCCCAGCGCGTGGCGCGACCTGCTCGATCCGTTCATCGCGAGCGACGCTTTCGCGCCGCTGTGCCAGTTCGTCGATGCCGAACGCGCCGCCGGCAAGACCGTCTATCCCGCCGATGTGTTCCGCGCGCTGCGCCTGACCTCGCCCGACGACGTCAAAGTGGTGATCCTCGGCCAAGACCCGTATCACGGCGAAGATCGCGGCACGCCGCAGGCGCATGGCCTGGCGTTTTCGGTGCCGCCGGGCGTGCGCCCGCCGCCGTCACTGCGCAATATGTTCAAGGAAATCGCCGCGAGCCTCGGTATCGACGCGCCCGCGCACGGTTGCCTCGACGCCTGGGCGCGTCAGGGCGTGCTGCTGCTCAACACCGTGCTGACGGTCGAGCGCGCAAACGCCGCGAGCCACGCCAAACGCGGCTGGGAGCGCTGCACCGACACGCTGATCCACGAACTCGCGACGCGCCACCAGCATCTCGTGTTCATGCTCTGGGGCGCGCACGCGCAAAACAAACGCGCGCTGCTCGGCAACGGCGAGCACGCTGTGCTGGAAGCGCCGCATCCGTCGCCGCTGTCGGCGCATCGCGGCTTTCTCGGCTGCGGGCATTTCGTGCAGGCGAACGAATACCTTCAGGCGCATGGCCGCCAGCCGATCGACTGGCGTCTGCCGGAGGTCGGCGAAGTGCTCGCCTGATTTCACGCTACGCTTCGCGCGGGCAATAAAAAACGCCACGAATTCGCTTTCGTGGCGTTTTTACTTTGCGGCTCAGCGAGCCGCTCGCGCAGAAACTTAAGCTGCTGCGATCGCTTCGCGGGCGCTTGCAAGCGCTGCGCTGGCTGCGTCCGGGCCCATGTTCAGGCCTTCGGCGTAGATGAAGCTCACGTCGGTCATGCCGAGGAAGCCGAGGAACGACTTCAGGTACGGCGTCTGGCTGTCGTGCGCCGTGCCTTGATACTTGCCGCCGCGTGCCGAGACCACGAACACCTTCTTGCCCTTCACCAGACCTTCGGGGCCGTTTGCCGTGTACTGGAACGTGATGCCTGCGCGGGCGATCCAGTCGAAGTACGTCTTCAGTTGCGACGAGATGCCGAAGTTGTACAGCGGTGCGCCGATCACGACGATGTCAGCGGCTTGCAGTTCGGCGATCAGGGCTTCGCTGCGTGCGGCGATGGCCTGCTGTTCCGGCGTGCGCTGCTCGGCCGGCGTGAAGAACGCGCCGAGGACGCTGTCGTCCAGGTGCGGCAGCGGATCGGCTTGCAGGTTGCGCGTGACGACTTGCGCGCCCGGATTCGATTGTTGCAGCTTGGCCGTCAATTCGCTGACGAGCAGCGTCGACTGGGCGCCTTGCGAGCGGGCGGCGGAATTGATTTGCAGGATCGTGGTCATGGTCACTCCTTCGGGGTCTGTTTGCGCAACGTTGCGCGAGTGAAGCCATTGTGTTTTTTTGCTGCGCCCTGAAAAAGTAGCCCGCCGATGACGGATTGTTGCAACGGTAGAACAATCGCAGAATAAAAAAGCGGCGGGGCCGGATCGACCTCGCCGCTTTGTACGCTTCCCGGCGCGTTCAGCCGCGCCGCAACTTCACGCTCAAGCCGCCAGCCAGCGATCGCGCAGCGTACGCGACGCGGGGCGTTTGTCGGTGACGCTCAGCTTGTAGCGCGCGATATCCGGCGCGTCGAGCGTCAGGCGCGCGACGCGCAGCTCGTCGCGGCGGAACGCGTGGATATCTACCTTCGCGCCCGGCTGATAGCGCGACAGCAGCGTGTCGAGATTGCCGCCCGTCACGCGCAGGCCGTCGAGCGCGATCAGCACGTCGCCCGCCGACAGCCCGGCCTTCTGCGCCGCGCCGCCTTCGTACACCACGGCCAGCGCCGCTTCCGCACCACCGCGCAGACGCGCGCCCAGCGAGGGCTTCGCGCCCCGCTCCGGCTCGCCCTCGAGCTTCACGCCGAACGGCTCGAACAGCGTCGCCAGCGGCAGATCGCGCGTGCCGCGCACGGCGTCGGCGAACAGCGCGCCCAGTTCCACGCCGGTCGCCTCGGTAATCAGCGCTTCGACGTCGTCCTCGCCCACGCCCACCGGCTTGCCGCGATAGAAGTCGCGGCCGTAGCGCTGCCACAGCAGACGCATCACATCGTCGAGCGACTTGCGCCCGCTGGTTTCCGTGCGAATCGCCAGATCGAAGGCCAGCGCGACCAGCGAGCCCTTGGTGTAATAGCTGACGATGGCGTTGGCCGCGTTCTCGTCCTGACGGTAGTACTTGACCCACGCGTCGAACGAGCTTTCGGCCACGCTCTGCTTCAGACGCCCCGCGCCGCGCAGCACGCCGCCAACGGTCTTGCCGACGAGTCCAAAGTAGTCATCGACGGAAATCAGGCCGCTGCGCACCAGCATCAGATCGTCGTAATAGGACGTGAAGCCTTCGAACAGCCACAGCAGCGAGGTGTAGTCCTCGGTCGCGAGATCGTACGGCACGAAGGCGGCGGGCTTGATGCGCTTGACGTTCCAGGTGTGGAAGTATTCGTGGCTGCACAGGCCCAGATAGGTGCGATAACCGTCCGTCATCTCAGCCTTGCCCTTTACGGGCAGATCGGTGCGGTTGCAGATGAGCGCGGTCGAGGCGCGGTGTTCCAGGCCGCCATAGCCGTCGCTCACGGCCTGCGTCATGAACACGTAGCGCTCCATCGGCGCGCGCTTCGTGCGCGGCTCGAACAGCGCGATCTGCGCTTCGCAGATCTTCTGCAGATCCTTCGAAAGACGTTCGGTATCGAGCGCCACCACGCGGCCCGCGATCACAATGTCGTGCGGCACGCCATGCGCCTTAAAGCTCGCGAGCGTGAATTCGCCGAGCGTCACAGGATGATCGATCAGCTCGTCGTAGTTCGCCGCCGCGTAGTCGCCAAAGCCATAACGCTTGGTGCCGCGCGCCTCCGGCAACGCGGTGGCCACGCGCCAGTGGCGGAACGCGTGCCCGTCGGGACGCTGGATATCGACGATATGCTGCGCGTCCTCATGGCCGTGCGCGGAGAGAAACACGCTCGTGCCGTTGAAGAAACCGCCCGTGTCGTCCAGATGCGCCGCGCGCACCGACATATCCCACGCGTAGACCTCGTAGCGCAGCGTGAGCGCGCCCTTGACCGGCGCGGCCTGCCACGAGTGCTTGTCGGTCTTGCTGATACGCACCTTGCGGCCCGCTTCGTTGGTGGCGCGCAGCGTGACGATGTTGCGCGCGAACTCGCGCACCATGTAGCTGCCCGGAATCCACACAGGCAGCATGAAACGCTGACCGTCCGGCGCGGGGTCCTCGACGGTGAGCGTCACCTCGAACAGATGCGCGGCGGGGTTCTTCGGGACGATGGTGTATCGGATCGGCTTCATTGGCGCAATGGTGTGGAAATTCGCGGTGGCGATTCGGTAAGCGTCAGATCCTGCGCTCGCGGGGCGCGGCGCTCGTGGCGCACGCCTCGCGAATCGTAAGGAGACAAAAATCCAGTGGATAAAAAAGCACCGGCCGCGAAAGCGGCCGGCGGATTCGGGCGAGGCGTCAGTGCGCGGCGCTCAGCTCGCTTTCGAGCCGGTCGGCGCTGACCGCGCCCGGCAGGCGGCGGCCATCGGCCAGAATCACGGTGGGCGTGCCGGTCACGTTCATCTTCGCGCCCAGCTTCAGGTTACTGTCGATCGCGGCGGTGTTGCAGCTGCCCGACGCCGTCGGCGCCTTACGATCGACCATCCACGATTCCCACGCCTTCGCGCGGTCCGTCGAGCACCAGATCGACTTGGCCTTGGCCGTCGAATCGTCCGAGAGCACCGGGTACAGGAAGGTGTAGACCGTCACGTTGTCGATCGACTTGAGCGTGGTCTCGAGCTGATGGCAGTACGGGCAGTTCGGGTCGGAGAACACCGCGATCGTGCGCTTGCCGTTGCCCTTCACCACCTTCACGGCGTTCTCGAACGGCAGCTTGGCGAAGTCGATCTTGTTGAGTTCGGCCAGGCGCGCTTCGGTCAGATTGCGGTGCGCCTTGGTATCGACCAGATCGCCGGTGAGCACGTAGTCGCCGTTGACATCGCTATAAATGATCTGCGTGCCGAGGTTCACTTCGTACAGACCGGCGATGGGCGCCTTCTGGATGCCCTTGATATCGCCGGCGTCGACGCCCAGACGCTGCTGCAGCGCAGCCTTGATCTTGTCGGTGGTCTGATCGGCCTGTGCCGAGCAGCCGAGCACCGAGGCGGCCACCGCGACAACGAGCGCGGCAATGCGGATACGCTTTTGCATGGAATGCTTTCCTGATTCGGGAGCGCGGCGCGCGATGGGCGACGCGTTCCAGGTGAAATTCGGGCGCGGTGCGGATCGAAGCGGTTTTAACCTGTGGCCGACACTGCCTGATACGCCATTCTAAGCCGCCTGGGGCATGCAGCAACGCAAATGCCCAACGAGCGGCGTGGCTTAGCCAAGCGCCGCCGCAACCAGCCAGCGCTTGACGAGCGGCTGCGCGCCAACAAAGGCCATGCCCGTGTTGCGCACTGCGCGCGCGATCGTGCCCGGCACAGCGAACAAACGTTGCAGACCGTCCGTGGCGACCACGAGTTTCTGGATATCTTCGCGGCGGCTGCGTTCGTAGCGGCGCAGCAGCACGGTGTCGCCCAGATCGCGGAACGCTTCTTTCTGCGCGATCACGTCGACGAGCGCGGCCACGTCGCGCAGGCCCAGATTGACGCCCTGCCCCGCCAGCGGATGGATCAGATGCGCAGCGTCGCCCACCAGCGCCACGCGCGGCGCGATCAGCCGGTCGACCGTTTGCAACGAAAGCGGGAAACCGCGCGCGGGCGTCACGCATTCGAGCGCGCCGTGCAGGTTTTGGGTGGCGCGCTCGACTTCGGCGGCGAGTTGCTCGGGTTCGAGCTTGAGGAGCGCTTCGGCGTGTTCCGTCTGCGCCGACCATACCAGCGACACATGCTGATCGGGCAGCGGCAGCAGCGCGATAATCTCGCCGTCCTTGAACCACTGGTAGGCGCATTCGCCGTGCGGCTTCTGCGCGCGGAAATTGGCGACCACGCCCGTTTGCCGGTAATCGCGGCGCTCGACCTTCGAGCCGATCTGCGCCCGCACCCACGAATGCGCGCCATCGGCGCCGACGGCCAGATCGGCCTGGATCGTGCGGCCGTTGGCGAGGCCGATCACGGCGGCGCCGGGCTGGATGTCGAGCGTCTGCGCGCGCGAATCGATCCAGGTGAGATTGGGCTGGAAATGCAGCGCCGAATCGAGCGCGCGCTCGACCAGCGACGATTCCGCGATCCACGCCAGATGCGAGACCGACGCCTGATACGCGGAAAAGTGCAATTCCGCGGCGGCGTCGCCGAACACGCGCATGTCGTAGACGGGCGTGAGGCGCGTAGCGTCGACGGCCTGCCAGACCCGCAGCCGCTCGAACAGCGCCTGGGAGCTGCGCGAGAAGGCGTAGACGCGCGCGTCGAACACGGCGCCGTGCGGCAGCGGCGCGCAAGGTTGCGCGAGCAGTGCCACGCGCAGGCCGTTCTGGGTCAGCGCCAGCGCCGCCGACTTGCCGACGAGGCCGCCGCCAATCACGGCGACATCAAAGGTCTGGTTGCTTGCAGTCATCCGCGCATTATAGCCGTGGGGCCTTGTCTGACAGGGCCGGATGGGCAGCCCGGACGGCGGGCGCTTGCGCTATGGCAAGCGAGCGCGGTGGCTTGCCGCAGGCGCCGCGCGCGGGTGCGCACGGGCTGGTGAGATCACGCCTGGGATCGCACCCTTTTCGCCACGTGCCCGTCGAGCCACACCGCTCACCAAAGCCACGCGCGGACAAGGTTACAATTACGGTTTTCGTGACTTCGCGTCACGCCCCTGACGTGCATTTTCGTGCCATCCGGGCTGCCCGCCAGCGCTCCCGCGCCAGCCGGTCCGGCCCCGCAGCTCACGCCCGACTCCGGCGAGCCGCACGTCGCCACCCTGACATGCAGAGAATTTCATGAGCCTCCAATGCGGCATCGTCGGCTTGCCTAACGTCGGCAAGTCCACCCTCTTCAACGCGCTGACCAAGGCAGGCATCGCCGCCGAGAACTATCCGTTCTGCACGATCGAGCCGAACGTCGGTGTGGTCGAAGTGCCGGATCCGCGCCTGACGGCGCTCTCGGACATCGTCAAGCCCGAGCGCGTGGTGCCGGCCGTGGTCGAATTCGTCGACATCGCAGGTCTGGTCGCGGGCGCGAGCAAGGGTGAAGGTCTGGGCAACCAGTTCCTCGCCAACATCCGCGAAACCGACGCGATCACGCACGTCGTGCGCTGCTTCGAGGACGAAAACGTGATTCACGTCGCGGGCAAGGTCGATCCGATCTCCGACATCGAAGTCATCAACACCGAACTCGCACTGGCCGATCTGGGCACCGTCGAAAAGGCGCTCACGCGCTACTCGAAGGCCGCCAAGTCGGGCAACGACAAGGAAGCCGGCAAACTCGTGGCCGTGTTGGAAAAGGTGCGCACGCAGCTCGACCAGGCTAAGCCCGTGCGCGCGCTCGACCTCAACGAAGACGAACAGGCGCTGCTCAAGCCGTTCTGCCTGATCACCGCGAAGAAGACGATGTACGTCGCGAACGTGAAGGAAGACGGTTTCGAGAACAACCCGCACCTCGACGCCGTGCGCAAGCACGCCGACGCCGAAGGCGCACCGGTGGTGGCCGTGTGCGCAGCGATCGAAGCGGAAATCGCCGATCTCGACGACGAAGACAAGATCGCCTTCCTCTCCGACATGGGCATGGAAGAGCCGGGCCTCGACCGCGTGATCCGCGCGGGCTTCAAGCTGCTCGGCCTGCAGACGTACTTCACGGCAGGCGTGAAGGAAGTACGCGCGTGGACGATCCATATCGGCGATACGGCCCCGCAGGCGGCCGGCGCGATCCACACGGACTTCGAGCGCGGCTTCATCCGTGCACAGACCATCGCGTTCGACGACTACGTCCAGTACAAGGGCGAAGCGGGCGCGAAGGAAGCCGGCAAGATGCGCGCCGAAGGCAAGGAATACATCGTGCACGACGGCGATGTGATGAACTTCCTGTTCAACGTCTAAGACGTCAGGCAGCGCTTCGCGCATGGTAAAAGCCCGCTTTCGAGCGGGCTTTTTTACGTCAGCGCCGCCTGGCAGCATCAGAACAACGATACGAGAGACCAAAAACAATGAGAGGCCACACACCGTTTTTACGCACCTCACGCATGATCGGCGCCGCGCTGCTCGCGCTTGGCCTGATCGCGCCGGCATCGGCCTTCGCCTTCCAGCCATCGCCCGGCGCCTACACCACGCCCGACGAATCCGATCTCGACAACCACAACGGCTACGTGAACCGCGACGGTCAATCTGTCCACTCACCCGCGCATTCGCGCTCGGGCCGCGCGCCCGAAGGTGCAAGCGCCCAATGCCGCGACGGCACCTACAGTTTCAGCCGCCATCACAGTGGCACCTGCTCGCGCCACGGCGGCGTGGCGCAGTGGCTTTGAGGCTTCCGATGCGCCCCGCCAGCCACGCGTTATTCCCGCACCGCGCGCGCCCCGTACAATAGCGGTTTGCGCATCCCGCGCGATGGCCCGATTGCACGCCGTCGCGCAGATTGAACGCGGCCAGCGCCGCGTCCCGCCCCTTTTTCTCCGTTTCCAAAGACACTCTCATGGCCCAATACGTCTTCACCATGAACCGGGTCGGCAAGATCGTGCCGCCCAAGCGCCAGATCCTGAAGGACATCTCGCTGTCGTTCTTCCCGGGCGCGAAGATCGGTCTGCTCGGCCTGAACGGTTCAGGCAAGTCCACGCTCATCAAGATCATGGCCGGCGTCGACAAGGACATCGAAGGCGAAGCCACGCCGATGCCCAACCTGAACATCGGCTATCTGCCGCAGGAACCGCAGCTCGATCCCGAAAAGACCGTGCGCGAAGCGGTCGAAGAAGGTCTGGGCGACGTGTTCGGCGCACAGAAGAAGCTCGACGAGATCTACGCCGCCTACGCGGAACCGGACGCCGACTTCGACGCCCTCGCCGCCGAACAGGCCAAGTACGAAGCAATCCTCGCCACGACCGACGGCAGCGCCGAACAGCAGATCGAAATCGCCGCAGATGCACTGCGTCTGCCGGCATGGGACGCCAAGATCGGCAATCTGTCGGGCGGTGAAAAGCGCCGCGTCGCGCTGTGCAAACTGCTGCTTGAAAAGCCGGACATGCTGCTGCTCGACGAACCGACCAATCACCTGGACGCCGAATCGGTCGACTGGCTCGAGCAGTTCCTGACGCGCTTCCCGGGCACGGTCGTCGCCGTCACCCACGATCGCTA
>NZ_DASZJJ010000161.1:0-5943 GCF_035948235.1 Paraburkholderia sp.
TGAGCGGCTTTCTTTGCCTACTTTCTTTGCCGCCGCAAAGAAAGTAGGTGCCGCCCCGCACAGGGGCAACGCTAATAGACCGACACGACCACAAGGAAATGCCAACCCCACCAGAACCACGACAATTAAAGATCAATCACAAGCCGCGAAGTCTTGGCCCGCGACACACACAGCAGAATAGTCTTCTGCGCAGCCTTCTCATCATCATCAAGATACTGATCGCGATGATCGGCCTCGCCTTCAAGAATCGCGACCTCGCACGTACCGCACACGCCTTCACGGCACAGCGACTCAACCGTCACCCCAGCCCGCTCGATAGCCTTGAGAATGGTCTCATCCTCAGCCACCTCAAGCTCGATCCCGGACTTCGCCAGCACCACAGTAAAAGCCTGACCACCCGTATCGCCAGCAGCAAACTGCTCCGAATGCAACTGCGCCTTCGGCCACCCAAGCAGCGCGGCGTTCGCATACACAGCGTCATTCAACCCTTGCGGACCGCAAACATACACATGCGCATCCGCAGGCAGATTCTTGAAGAGCTTGAGCAGATCAAGCCGCTGCCCTTCGCTATCGACATAGCAATGCACATTCGCCGCATGAGCACCGGCCTTCAGTTCATCGACAAAAGCGCCATGCTCCGGGCTGCGATACGCGTAATGCAACTCCAGATCGAGCCCACCCGCCGCATGCTCCGCGAGTTGCGCAAGAAACGGCGTAATACCAATGCCGCCCGCAATAAACACATGCTTCTTCGCGCCCGGCGCGAGTTCAAAAAGATTCGCAGGCGTACCAATAGCCAGCCGAGTCCCCACCTGCACGCGCTCGTGCATAAAAGCCGAACCGCCCCGCGACGCCTCTTCACGCCGCACGGCGATCTGATACTGCCGCGTGTCGTGCGGCGAACTGAGCAGCGAGTACGCATTGTGATACCAGCGCTCGCCATCCTGCATCGAGACCAGCACGTGGGCGCCCCCGCTAAAGACGGGCAGCGGTGCGCCGTCCGGCAGCGCGAGCGTGAAGCGCTTGATGAGCGGAGTGAGTTGCTCGACGGCGACTACGTCGACAGTGATCGATTCGCGGGCGTTCATGGTGTTTCTGGATTCGAGATTCGGATAGATGGCGGATGCGGTGGGCGCCGCATCCGCGTCGGTGACGCCGTGAGCCCTAGCGGCTCACGCCGCCCATGCAGAGGTACTTGATCGACAGGTAATCTTCGATGCCGTACTTCGAGCCTTCCCGGCCGATGCCCGACTGCTTGACGCCGCCAAACGGCGCGACTTCGTTGGAGATCAGCCCCGTGTTGATGCCGACAATGCCGTACTCCAGTTGCTCGGCCACACGCCAGATGCGGCCAATATCGCGGCTATAGAAATACGCGGCGAGTCCATAGATCGAGTCGTTGGCAAGCTGCACGACTTCGGCGTCGCTCGAAAAGCGCACGATCGGCGCGACCGGTCCGAAGATCTCTTCGCGGAGCACCGCCATGCCCGGCTTCGCGTCGGCGAGCACGGTGGGCGCGTAGAAGTTGCCGCCGCGCGCGTGCGGCGCGCCGCCTGTCACCACGCGCGCGCCTTGCGCCACGGCGTCGCGCACGAGGCCATCGACCTTGTCGCGCGCCGCTGCCGTGATGAGCGGGCCGATGTTCACGCCTTGCGCGAAGCCGTCGTCCACCTTGAACGCGGCCACGCGCGCCGCGAAGCGCTCGCAGAATGCGTCATACAGCGAGTCGTGCACGTAGAAGCGGTTCGCGCAGACGCAGGTCTGGCCCGCGTTGCGATACTTCGAGAGCAGCGCGCCTTCCACTGCGGCGTCCAGATCGGCGTCGTCGAACACGATGAAGGGCGCGTTGCCGCCCAGTTCGAGCGAGACCTTCTTGACCGTGTCCGAGCATTGGCGCATCAGCAGGCGGCCCACTTCGGTCGAGCCCGTGAAGCTGAGCTTTTTCACGAGCGGGCTGGACGTCATCTCAAGGCCGATTTCGCGCGACTTGCCGGTGACAATGTTGAGCACGCCCGCCGGAATGCCGGCCTGTTCGGCCAGCGCCGCCAGCGCGAAGGCCGACAGCGGCGTTTCGTTGGCGGGCTTGACGATCATCGTGCAGCCCGCGGCCAGCGCGGGCGCGGCCTTGCGCGTGATCATCGCGGCCGGGAAATTCCACGGCGTGATGGCGGCGCACACGCCGATCGGTTCCTTCGTCACGACGAGGCGCTGGTCCGGGTTCGGACTGGGGATCACGTCGCCGTCGATGCGCTTGGCCTGTTCCGCGAACCATTCGATGAACGAGGCCGCGTAGGCGATTTCGCCGCGAGCTTCCGCGAGCGGTTTGCCTTGCTCGCGTGTCATCAGTTCGGCGAGCTGTTCCTGGTTCGCCATGACCAGCTCGAACCAGTTGCGCAGCAGGCGCGCGCGCTCTTTTGCGGTGGTCGCGCGCCAGCCGGGCAGGGCGCGCTGGGCGGCGTCGATGGCCGCGCGCGTTTCGCCCGCGCCCATGTTCGGCACGTTTGCGATGCACTCGCCGGTCGAGGGGTTATGCACGGCGAGCGTCGCGCCGTCGTCCGCGTCGCGCCACTGGCCGTCGACGTAGGCCTGCTGTCGCAACAGGCCGGGATGTTGCAGCGAAGTCATGTTTGGTCCTCGACTCTCAATCCTGGTAGTGCTGCGCGAGCAGATTGTGGAAGTGGGCGATGCCGTGTTCGCTGATGCCGCTGCGTTTTTCGTCGACCATGATGCGGCCCTGGCCGCGATAGCCGCGCGATTTCAGGCCCTTTTGCACGCTCTCCACGAGGCGCAGGTCTTCGGGGCGGAACACGGTGCGATACCACTCGATCAGCTTTTGCTGCTCTTCGGTCGGCTCGTCGTTGAGGAAGTAGATGTCGTAGTGCTGGAGCGTGACTTCGGCGCTCATCGGGAATTCGTAGATGACCGTCATGAAGTTGCTGCCCGGCGGCACATTGAACATCGTGCACGGCCACGCCCAGTAGCCGTGGAAGCTCGGGTCCGTGATCGACGGATCGAGCTTGAACGAGCGCTCCGACGATTGCGCGTGGCCGAACTGCAGCGTCCACTTGCCATGCAGCGTGTGCGTGTACTGATCGACCTTGACCGAATCCGAGAAGCCGGGGTGCGCCGGGCCGCAGTGATAGCACTCGAGGTAGTTATCGACGATCGACTTCCAGTTGGCGGGCGTCTCGGTCACGAAGCGCGCGGCCAGCTTGAGGTCGTCGATCACGGGGCAGGCATTGCGCAGGCTCGCTTCGAGGCCGGGCAACTGCGCTTCCACGTTGTCCGCTTCAGGGTTCAGGTTGATGAACACGAAGCCCGCGTATTCCTCCACGCGCACCGGCACGAGCGTCGAGTTTTCCTTGTCGAACGACTGGACGTGGTCGCAGTTATTGGCGTGCGCGAGCGCGCCGTCGAGCTTGAATGCCCACGCGTGGTACGGGCAGGTGATGACGTTCTTCGCCTTGCCGCTGCCTTCGAGCAGTTGATGGCCGCGGTGCGGGCAGACGTTATAGAACGCGCGCAGCACCTTGTCCTTACCGCGCACCAGCAGGATGCTTTCGCCGACGATCTCCCGCGTCACGTAGGCGTTGGCTTCCGCCAGTTCGCTGCGATGTGCGACGCAGATCCAGGTGTCCTCGAAGATGCGCTTCTCTTCTGCCTTGTAGACCGACTCGGCGGTGTAGTAGCTGGCCGGGATGGTCCAGGCGAGATCCGGGTTGGCGCAGAAGTCGGCCGGCAGCTTCGGCAGGTCGGGTTGCTTGTGGAATTCGATCGGGAGATAGGTCATGGGGTCCGCCGCAATAGAGAGCAGTAAGGAAGCGCGCGCTAAAAAATTAACTATAAGTTACATCAAAACTATGGGTTAACGAAAGGATAAGAGAAATTCCGCCGATGAGGGATCAGGGTTATCCCTCGACGAGCTTTTACGCCGCTTTGAAAGCCAGTGAAATCAATCCCGTCTTGATGCGCATCGCGTATCCTTAGCGCTGAATAGGTATGTCGCTTGAGCTGTCGCAAGGCAAATCGATTTCGTGGAAATCGTCAATAGGAGGATGCGATAGTGCGTCTCACCCCTCCAGGATGCGTACTATTGTTAACCAATGGTTTGTTGTTAACCGTAGGATAACCGTGACGTGGCCGGAAACGGAAAAGCTTTCCGCAACCGCGCACGGCGCGCGGAGTGGCTTCGCTTGATGCGGAACTGCCTGCGCCACCCCACAACTGGAGGAGACATGACACAAGAGGCAATGGCCGAAGCGCTGGCCGGCGAGCCGTCGCGCGCCAAATCGCGGATAGAATCGCGCTCGATCGATTACGTGCCGCTCGCCGAACGCAAGGGAAAGGCGTGGCACCTGTGGCCGGTGTGGTTTACGGGCGATGCGAATCTGGCGACCATCGCGGCGGGTGCGATCGGCATCAGCATGGGCGGCAATCTGTTGTGGAGCGCGATCGCCATCGTACTCGGCAATGTGCTGGGCACCTTCTTCATGGCGTTCCATTCGAGCCAGGGGCCGCAACTGGGCCTGCCGCAGATGATCCAGTCGCGCCCGCAGTTCGGCTATATGGGCGCGCTGCTCGTGTGGGTGGTCGCGCTCGTCACCTATATCGGCTACAACTCCTTCAACCAGTTGATGGCCGGGCAGACCGCGCATCATCTGCTGGGCACCGAGCCGCATCTGAGCTACATCGTGTTTACCGTGCTGGCGGTGGGTCTGGCGGTGTTCGGCTATGACCTGATCCACAAGGCGCAGCGCTGGCTCGCCTTCGCGCTGCTCATCGCATTGACGATCTTCAGCGTGGGCATGTGCGTGAAGATGCCGTTCCCGGCTGCGCAACTGAGCTTCGCGGGCTTCAAGGCCACGCCGTTCCTCGTACAGCTTTTCTCGGCGGCGGCGTACCAGCTTTCGTGGTCGATCTATGTTTCGGACTACTCTAGATACCTTCCGCCCAATACCGGTGTGCGCGCAACGTTCTGGTGGACCTTCCTGGGCGCACTGATCGGCGGCGTGTGGATGATGCTGGTGGGCACCGCAGCGGCGGCACTTAACGCGCAGATCGAGATTTCGGATGCGGTCCAGCGCGCCGGCGACCTGATTTTCCCCGGCTTCGGCACGGTCACATTGCTGCTCGCGCTGCTGGGCCTGCTCGCGATCACAGGATTGAACTTCTATGGTGCGTCGCTCACGCTCCTGAGCATCACGGATTCGTTCAAGCCGCTCAAGTCGAACGCGAGCAAGCGCATTGCAAGCCTGGTCGTCGTGGCGCTGGTGGCGACGTCGCTGGCGTTCTCGGCGTCGGATAACTTCATGGGCAAGTTTGGCGACTTCCTCGGCATTCTGGGTTATCTGTTCACGCCCTGGACCGCCATCAACCTGATCGACTTCTTCGTGGTGCGCCATTCGCACTATTCGGTGCGCGAGATCTTCAACCCACGGGGCATTTACGGCCGCTGGAACTGGCGCGGTCTGACCGCCTATGCCGTGGGTTTCACCGCGATGATTCCGTTCTTCAAGACCGACATTTACACCGGCCCCGTCGCCCGCATGCTGGGCGGCACCGATGTGGCGATGCTCGTGGGTCTGCCCGTGGCCGCGCTGGTCTATCTGTGGACTTGCCGCTCGCTCGACATCGAACAGGAACGCCGGCTCGTGCAGGAAGCCGATCGTGGCCTGAACTGATTGCGCCCGATAACAACCACAACACTCATCAACATCGCGATATGAATTCGATGAAGACAATGCGCACGAGTGCGCTGTATGCGGCTGCGCAGGTGACCGTACTCACGCTGGCTGCGCTACCGCTGGCGGCCAGCGCGCAAAGCAGCGTGACGTTCTACGGCGTGCTCGATGCGGGCGTCACTTATGTGAGCAACGCGGGCGGCGCGCATCAGGTGAAGTTCGACGACGGCATTTCGTATGCAAACCGCTGGGGCATCAAAGG
>NZ_DASZJJ010000162.1:0-17542 GCF_035948235.1 Paraburkholderia sp.
AAGGGTATTCGCGACAAGATCAAGCTCGAGTCGACCGCAGGCACGGGTCACTTCTACACGACGACGAAGAACAAGCGCAACACGCCGGAAAAAATGTCGATCAAGAAGTTCGACCCGGTTGTTCGTAAGCACGTCGAGTACAAAGAAACCAAGATCAAGTAATTGATCGGGTTTCGAGCCTGACGAAGACAAGAAAAGCCCCGCCTTCTGGCGGGGCTTTTCTTTTTCCGGCCTCCCCTTCCTCTCTTCTGCCGCGCGTAACAGTCTTTTGCGTGCGTTTTCCCCGACTATTCGCCTTCCCGTCACGCGTACGACTTTTCGTACGCTCCCCACTCGGAGTATGCTTGCCGCTTCACCCGCCAGCGTCTGACAGCGGGCAGCGCAGAACAAAAGAGACGGAGAAGCAGGACCATGAATTTCGATGTAGCGATCGTCGGCAGCGGGCTGGCGGGATTGAGCGTCGCCCTGAACCTTGCCGAGACGCGGCGCGTGGTGGTGATCGCCAAGCGGGCGATGACCGAAGGCGCAAGCGATCGCGCGCAAGGCGGCATCGCCGCGGTGCTCGATTCGGCCGACAGCGTGGAAAACCATGTCGATGACACGCTGGTCGCCGGTGGCGGACTCTGCGACGAAAGCGCGACGCGCTACATCGTCGAGCATGGCCGCGCCGCCATCGAATGGCTGATCGCCCAGGATGTGCCCTTCACGAAGGACGCCGCCGCCGAGCTGGGTTTCCATCTTACACGCGAAGGCGGCCATAGCCATCGCCGCATCATCCACGCCGCCGACGCCACCGGTCACGCCGTCGTGCAAACGCTGCTCGAACGCGCACGCCAGCATCCGAACATCACGATCCTCGAAGATCACCAGGCGATCGACGTCATCACGTCCGACCGCCTCGGCCTGCCCGGCCGCCGCTGCCACGGCCTCTACGCGCTCGATCTGCAGAACGACCGCACCGTGACGATCCAGGCGCCGCACACCGTGCTGGCGACGGGCGGCGCGGGCAAGGTCTATCTCTATACGACCAACCCCGACACGGCCACCGGCGACGGCATCGCCATGGCCTGGCGCGCGGGCTGCCGCGTGGCGAACATGGAGTTCATCCAGTTCCACCCGACCTGCCTGTTCCATCCGCACGCCAAGTCGTTTCTGATTACCGAAGCCGTGCGCGGCGAGGGCGGCCTGCTGCGCCTGCCCGACGGCACGCGCTTTATGCCGGAGCACGATCCGCGCGCCGAACTCGCGCCGCGCGATATCGTCGCGCGCGCCATCGACTTCGAGATCAAGAAGCACGGCATCGACTGCGTGCACCTGGACATCAGCCATCAACCGGCCGCGTTCCTCGAAGAGCACTTCCCGACCGTGCTGGCGCGTTGCCGCGAGTTCGGTATCGACATCACGAAAGAGCCGATTCCGGTCGTGCCCGCCGCGCACTACACCTGCGGCGGCGTCGTCACCGATCTGGCGGGCCGCACCGATCTCGCGGGCCTGTATGCCGTCGGCGAAACCTCGTACACGGGCCTGCACGGCGCGAACCGCCTGGCCAGCAACTCGCTGCTCGAATGCCTCGTGATTGGCCGCTCGGCTGCCGAGGCGATCGAGGCCGAAGGCTTCGAGGCGGCCGCGCACGCGCCGCTGCCTGACTGGGACGAAAGCCGTGTATCGGATTCCGACGAGGAAGTTGTGGTCGCCCACAATTGGGATGAGCTGCGCCGTCTGATGTGGAATTACGTGGGCATCGTGCGCACGGACAAGCGTCTGGAGCGCGCGCAGCATCGCATTTCACTGCTGCGCGACGAAATCCAGGAGTACTACGCAAACTTCCGCGTCACGCGCGACCTGCTGGAACTGCGCAATCTGGTCGAAGTGGCTTCGCTGATCGTCGAAAGCGCGCGCTCGCGCCGCGAGAGCCGCGGGCTGCACTTCAGCCGCGACTGGCCGAACACGCTGCCCAAGGCGCTGCCGAGCGTACTGTCGCCGGAACGCGTGCGTAATCGCACGGTGTCCTGAGCGTTCGCGCCACCTACAAACGAAAAGGCCGTCTCTCGCGAGACGGCCTTTTTGCTTTTCAACGCTGAGTCGCCTAGACGATACGCATCGAAAAATCGGTCGCGCGCACGTCCTTAGTCAGCGCGCCGATGGACACACGGTCCACGCCGGTTTCCGCGATCGTGCGCACCGTATCGAAGTTCACGCCGCCCGAGACTTCGAGCACCGCGCGCCCCGCCGTGCGCTCAACCGCTTCGCGCATCATCTCGAACGAGAAGTTGTCGAGCAGCACCGACTTCGCACCATGCGCGAGCGCCGTATCGAGCTGTTCGAGCGCTTCCACTTCGATCTGGATCGGCACGCCCGCATCGAGCGCCAGCGCCGCGTCCATCGCCGCGCCCACGCCGCCTGCGGCCGCGATGTGATTTTCCTTGATGAGGATGCCGTCGTAGAGCGCGAGGCGCTGATTCGCGCCGCCGCCCACGCGAACCGCGTATTTCTGCGCGAGACGCAGACCCGGCAGCGTCTTGCGCGTGTCGAGGATGCGCGTCTGCGTGTGCGCGATCGCATCGACATAACGGCGCGTCGCGCTCGCCACGCCCGAGAGCAGTTGCAGGAAGTTCATCGCGTTGCGCTCGGCCGTGAGCAGCGAGCGCGCCGGACCGCGCAGCGAGCAGACCGGCGTGTCCGCCGTCATGCGCTCGCCTTCGCGATAGTGCCAGCGCACCTCGATGCGGGGATCGACCTGCTTCACCACGGCATCGAACCAGAGCACGCCACACAGCACAGCGTCTTCGCGCACGATGATGCGCGCATCGCGCATTTCGTCGGCTGGCACCAGACGCCCAGTCTGATCGCCTGTGCCGACATCTTCCGCCAGCGCGTCGGCGACGTTACGCGCGATCGCTTGATCGAACGCCGCGCCGTACTGCGCGCGCACTTCGGGCAGCACGGACGACAGCGCGTCCACCGCCAGCAATTCCAGTACACCCATTTACGCGGCCCCCACTTGCGAGAACAGCGCGCCATCGCGCGCGAGATCGCCGCTCGCCTGCACGCGGCGCTTGTGCTCGGCCGCGAACGCCAGCATGCGGTCGATCGGCAGACGCGCGCGCTCGCCGATGGCGGCATCGACAAAGATTTCGTTGTGACCGCGCTCCAGCACGTCGGCCAGATTCGCGAGGCCATTCATGGCCATCCACGGGCAATGCGCGCAGCTCTTGCACGTCGCGCTGTTGCCGGCCGTGGGCGCTTCGATAAAGGTCTTGCCGGGCGCGGCCAGGCGCATCTTGTGCAGGATGCCCAGATCCGTCGCGACGATGAAACGCTGCGCGTCGAGCTTCACGGCGGCGTCGATCAGCTGCGTGGTCGAGCCGACCACGTCCGCCAGCGCCACCACGCCTTCGGGCGATTCGGGGTGCACGAGCACCTTCGCATCGGGGTATTCGGCGCGCAGCAGATCAAGCTCGATGCCCTTGAACTCGTCGTGCACGAGGCAGGAGCCTTGCCAGAGCAGCATGTCGGCGCCAGTCTTCTTCTGGATGTAGTTGCCCAGATGTCGATCCGGCGCCCAGAGGATTTTTTCGCCCTTCGCGTGCAGATCGGCGACGATTTCCAGACCGATCGACGACGTGACCATCCAGTCCGCACGCGCCTTCACGGCCGCGCTGGTGTTGGCGTAGACCACCACGGTGCGATCGGGATGCTGGTCGCAGAAGGCGGAGAATTCGTCGGCGGGACAGCCCAGATCGAGCGAGCAGGTCGCGTCGAGATCCGGCATCAGGATGCGTTTGTTCGGGCTCAGGATCTTCGCGGTCTCGCCCATGAAGCGCACGCCGGCCACCACGAGCGTCTGCGCGTCGTGATCGCGGCCAAAGCGCGCCATTTCGAGCGAATCGGCCACGCAGCCGCCGGTTTCGTCGGCCAGTTCCTGCAACTCAGGATCGACGTAATAGTGCGCGACGAGCACCGCTTTCTCGCGCTTGAGCAATGCGCGGATGCGCTCCTTCAACGCAGCGCGCTCCGATGCCGAGGGCGCGTCGGGCACCTTCGCCCACGCCTGTCCGACACCGCACATCGCGCCCTGCGGTCGGTCGTATTCGACCGCTTTAATCGCCTGACTCATGATCTCCTCTACCGACCCGAGCTGGCTTTTAGCTCGCTCTGGTCCCATGCCAGTTGCTGCCCTGCCGATCGCCGCGGCATCACTGAATTTCCGCGGCCCAAAAAGAAAAACCCCGCCAACGCGGGGTTTTGTGACGTACCTGAATTCTAATGGATTTTTCCGACAGTCACGTGGGGCGCATGGGCCACCCGTGGACGGAAATCCACAGAATCAGGCGTAGCGGCGCAGACGCGACGCGAATTCCTGAAGTGCCTTGATGCCGCTTTGTTCGGCGCGATGGCACCAATCCTGGAGCTGCGTGAGCAGTTGTTCGCGCGAGGCGCTCGAACGGTCCCAGATCTGTGCGAGTTCGTTGCGCAGTTCGATGAACGTGCGCATCTTCTGGCTGTTGGCGAAAATCTGCGGCAGTTGGCGCTTTTGCGGCTCGTTCAGGCTGGCTTCTTCCTTGGCGACCCACTTGCTTGCGCCGCGCATGAGCTTGTACTTCTCGCGCTCGCCCACTTCCTTGAGGTGCGCCAGTTCCTGGCGATACGCCTGCTTCACGGCCTTTGCGTAACGCGCCATGACTTCATAGCGGTTCGACAGCACGGCCTGCAGCGTTTCATGGTCGGCTACCAGCTTGCCCTTGGCCAGACGCGGCGTGGGCGCAACCTTCTTGACCTTGGCCAGACCCACGAACGACATCAAACGGATGTACATCCAGCCGATATCGAACTCGTACCACTTGTTCGACAGCTTCGCGGAGGTCGCGAAAGTGTGGTGGTTGTTATGCAGTTCTTCGCCGCCGATGATGATGCCCCACGGGAACAGGTTCGTGCTGGCATCCGACGAGTTGAAGTTGCGATAGCCCCAGAAGTGGCCGAGACCATTCACGACGCCCGCGGCCCAGAACGGAATCCACGCCATCTGCACGGCCCAGACCGACAGACCGACCACGCCGAACAGCGCGACGTCGATCACCATCATGATGCTCACGCCGAGGATCGGGAAGCGCGTGTAGACGTTACGCTCCATCCAGTCGTTAGGCGTGCCGTGGCTGAAACGGCGCAGCGTTTCTTCGTTCTTCGCTTCGGCGCGATAGAGTTCGGCGCCTTCGAGCATCACCTTCCACAGACCGCGCGTTTGCGGGCTGTGCGGATCTTCCTCGGTCTCGCACTTCGCGTGGTGCTTGCGGTGGATTGCCGCCCACTGGCCCGTGAGCATGCCCGTGGTCATCCACAGCCAGAAACGGAAGAAATGGCTCGCGATCGGATGCAGTTCGAGCGCACGGTGCGCCTGGCAACGGTGCAGATACACCGTGACGCCGACGATCGTGATGTGCGTAGCCGCAGCCGCGCAAAGCAGGATCTGCCACCACGAGAAATGCAGCACCCCGTGGGCGAGAAAATCAAGCAGGGAATTCAACAAGGTTCGTACCCGTGAAACGAAGCGCGCCGGCCTGGGAGCCTTACGCGGTTGTCAGAAAAGTGAAAGCGTTCGAAGAGGTTGGACGGCATTCTACTAGAACCGTTCCAAGTGTTTGTAACAAATGAAGATTTTTTTCTTTAAAGACGTCCGCGTCAACGTCTGGAGACCGAAATTTAGCGCCTGGAGGCGCTTTGCCGCACCCAATTCGCACCCGATCCGGCCCTTCCAGACGTCGCCTTTTATCCTCGCCGAACACACCCATCAGCGGGTCTGGGCCGCCCCACCTGCCTCGCCGGTTTCCGCAGCAGGCGCAACAACCTGATTAACGGCAGAATTGGCATTCGGATTAACGTTCGGATTAACACCAGGCAACCCCTGCCCGATGATCCGCACCTCACGCTGCGCGAACGGAATCGAAATACCGTGCTCGTTATATAAGCGCCAGATGTTCAGGTTCACGTTCGAGCGCACGCTCGACGTCCCATTGGCCGCATCGGCAATCCAGAAACCCAGCTCCAGATTGATGCCATCCGCACCGAAGCCAGCCAGATATGGGGTCGGGGCCGGTTCGTTCAAGACCCGATCCACGCCCTCGGCCGCGCGGGCCAGCAGCGCCATCGCCTCGTCGAGATTGGTGTCGTAGGCCACCTGCACCGCGGCCTTGGCGTAACCGCGCGTCAGATACGACGACTGGTTCTGCACCACATCGGTGATCAGCTTTTCGTTCGGGATCAGCGTCTCCACGCCGTCGAGCCCGCGCACCACCGTGTAGCGCGTGCGGATCTGCGTGACCTTGCCCGCGAGTCCGCTCACGTTGATGGTGTCGCCCAGACGCAACGAGCGGTCGATCAGGATGATGAAGCCCGACACATAGTTGCTCGCAATCTTCTGCAAGCCGAAACCGAGCCCCACACCCAGCGCGCCGCCGAATACGCCCAGCACGGTAATGTCGATGCCAACGATCGACAGGCTCAGCAGGATCGCCGCGAACACCAGCAGCGCGCGTCCCACGCGCGCCAGCACGACGCGCAGATTGGCGTCGATGGTGGTCGCGCGCATCAGGCGGTCTTCGAGCGCCGCGCCCGCCCAGATCGCCACCACCATGGTCACGCCGACCCACAGCACGCCGTTGGAAAGCGACAACAGACTCACATGCGCGGTGCCGATGCGAAAGCGCACGCTCTCCATCCACTCGAGCACGTCGTCCTGGATGCCCAGCACAGTGAACAGCATGCCGAGCCAGACAATCAGCGAAACCAGCTTTTCGACGATCGACAGCCACGCGTGGGTCTGGCCATCGCGGCCAAACACACGCCGCGCAAAGAAGAACGCGATGTAGATCAGCCCGATGCCGAATAGCGGCACCAGCGCCAGATTCAGCAGCGAGGTATGGATGAAATTGCTGGAGATTTCGCGCGCGGCCCAGACGCAGCCTGCGCCGATCAGCGGGAACAATGCGCGCGAAAGGCTTTCCGCGCCGAAGCGCAGGGCCTCGTAGCGATCCTGGCGGCGCGCTTCGAGCGCGTGGCGCAACAGGCGCGCGAACAGCCAGGCGACCAGCAGCGCGCCGATCAGCACGCCGGACTGCCAGAGCATGACCGGCTGACCGAAGTCGCGGATCACGCCGCCCAGCATGTGTGAGAGCAAACGGTTTTCCATCATGAGCGCTTTCGCGTCAGGTAGTACGCAAACATAAAGAGAGAAACGACGCAGCCAAGCGACGCGGGGCCGCCCGGTCTGCACCGGACGGCCCCGCGAGACTTGCTAACCGGCCAGGCGCTGCTTATTCCAGCGCGGCGTCCGGCTCGGCGGCCTCGGGCTGCTGCGCCTTGGCGATTGCGTCGGCGGTTTCGCTGGCCGCTGCGGCTTCGTCAGGCGTGGCTTCGGCCTTGGCCTTCTTCACCTTCGGCTGCGCGTCGCCGCGGCGCTCCAGCACGGCGGCAAAGAAGCCGTCCGTCGCATGGCGGTGCGGCCACAGCGAGAAGTAGTCACCCGTGTCGAGGCCCACGCGCTGATCCGCCAGCACGTCGCGCGCGCTCACCAGCGCAAAGTCCGGATGCGCTTCGAGGAACTGCTTCACGACCGCTTCGTTTTCTGCATCCAGAATCGAGCAGGTCGCGTAGACCAGACGGCCGCCGCGCTTGAGCAGACGCGCCGCGCTCGTCAGAATCGACAGTTGCTTGGGCGCGAGTTCCGCAATCGATTCCGGCGATTGACGCCACTTCAGGTCGGGGTTGCGGCGCAGCGTGCCGAGACCCGAGCAAGGCGCGTCCACCAGCACGCGGTCGATCTTGCCGATCAGGCGCTTGATCTTCGCGTCGTGTTCGCTGTCGATCAGCACCGGATTCACGTTCGACAGGCCGCTGCGCGCAAGGCGCGGCTTAAGCTTGGCCAGACGCTTTTCCGAGACGTCGAAAGCATACAGACGGCCCGACGAGCGCATCATCGCGCCCAGCGCCAGCGTCTTGCCGCCCGCGCCCGCGCAGAAGTCCACCACCATCTCGCCGCGGCGCGGCGCAAGCAGCGTGCACAGCAACTGGCTGCCTTCGTCCTGCACTTCGAACCAGCCGTCCTTGAAGGCGTCGAGCTTCGAGAGCGCCGGCTTGCCCGTCACGCGCACGCCAAACGGCGCGAACGGCGTTTCGCCGCCCTCGATGCCGGCCTGCGAGAGCGAGCGCAGCAGTTCTTCGCGGCTTGCCTTGATGGGGTTCGCGCGCAGATCGAGCGGTGCCGGATAGTTCAGCGCGGCAGCCAGTTGCGCGAGTTCGGCGGCGTCGAAACGCTTTTCCAGCGCCTTGACGATCCAGTCGGGCAGATTGAGCTGCTGGCGCAGCGGCAGGCTCGCCGGGTCGATCTTGGCGACGTGTTCGAGCCAGCTCGCTTCAGCGTCCGAGACAAAGGGACGGATGGCGTTGCGGCCTGCCGTCGCCATCAGCCCGAGCAGCGTCAGACGGCGCGTCGGGTTGCCCGTACCGCTTTCGGCCAGGTGTGCGAACTCCATCCGACGGCGCAGTACGGCGAACACCGCTTCGGCGATCACGCCGCGCTCGGCGTGGCCAAGCTTCGGATGTTCGCGGAAAAAGCGGCTCGTCGCCGCATCGGCGGGACCGGTGAATTTCAAAACGTCGGCCAGCAACGTCTCAGTTTGTCCAATCAAAAAACCATGTAGCCTCATGCGCCCTCCCCGGCGGTGTGTGCTTGTGTTTCGTTTGCGTCGTCAAGGAAGAGCCATTGCGGCTCGGGTGGCGTGAGCGTCACGCGTTCGCCGTCGAGCGCGAGGCGCCCTTCGACGAACCAGCGGATCGCCCGCGGATACATCGTGTGTTCGGTCTTCAGCACGCGCGCGGCAAGCGTAGCGGCATCGTCGCCGGTGCGCACCGGCACCGCCGACTGCGCCACGATCGGACCATGATCGAGCGTGGGCGTGACAAAATGCACTGTGGCGCCATGCACGCGGCAGCCTGCGTCGAGCGCGCCTTGATGCGTCTTGAGGCCCGGAAAGCTCGGCAGCAGCGACGGGTGGATGTTGAGCATCCGGCCCGAATAATGCTGCACGAACGTCTCGGTCAGCACGCGCATGAAACCCGCGAGCACGACGAGGTCGGGCGCAAAAGTATCGATGGTCTGCGCGAGTGCCGCGTCGAAGCTGGCGCGATCAGGATACTGGCGATGATCGACCACCGCCGTGGCGATGCCGTGCGAGGCTGCAAAGGCAAGCCCCGCGGCATCCGGGCGGTTGGCAATCACGGCGGCGATGCGCGCGCTCCAGGCCTCGTGCGCACAGGCGCGCACGATGGCTTCCATGTTGCTGCCCCGCCCTGAAATCAGGATAACGAGATTTTTCATCCGCGGATTTTATCATTGGGCGGCCCCCCCAACGCTCGGGCGGCGGCGATCGGGCTCCCGTGCGTTTATAATCTTCTGTTTCGTCGCGGCCACCCCGCCGTGTAACTGGTCTCATTCGGTCATATTCAGGGCGCCCGGCCGGCGTCCCCTCAGGTCCCGTTATCGTGAGAGTCTTCCGCGGTCTTCCCAATGCCGAAAGCCGCGCGCCCTGCGCGCTCACCATCGGCAATTTCGACGGTGTCCACCGCGGGCATCAGGCGTTGCTCGCGCGCGTGCGCGAAGCCGCCGACGCGCGCGGCCTGCCCGTCTGCGTGATGACCTTCGAGCCGCATCCGCGCGAGTTCTTCAACCCGGCAAGCGCCCCGCCGCGCATCGCCATGCTGCGCGACAAGCTCGAAGCGCTGCGCGAGAACGGCGTGGACCGCGTGGTGGTCGAGCATTTCAACCACACCTTCGCGAGCCAGTCGCCGGACGACTTCGTCTCGCGCATCATCGTGGGCGGACTGCACGCGCGCTGGATGATGATCGGCGACGACTTCCGCTACGGCGCGAAGCGCGCGGGCGACTTCGCCTCGCTGCAGGTCGCCGGCGCGGAGCACGGCTTCGAAGTCGAGCAGATGGCGACCGTGGCCGACCCCTCGGGCGTGCGCATTTCCAGCTCGGCCGTGCGCACGCAGCTCGCAGCGGGCGACCTGGACGCCGCGCGCGCCTCGCTCGGCCGCGGCTACGAAATCAGCGGACACGTCACGCACGGCCTGAAGCTGGGCCGCGATCTGGGCTTTCCCACCCTGAACCTGCCGATCGGCCACAAGCGCCCGGCGCTCAAGGGCATTTTCGTCGTGCAGGTGCATGGTCTGGCCGATCATCCGCTGCCCGGCGTGGCGAGCCTCGGCCTGCGCCCGACCGTGGACGATTCGGGCCGCGTGCTGCTCGAAGTGCATCTGCTCGACTGGCACGGCAACGCGTATGGCAAGCTCGTGCGCGTCGAATTCCTCAAGAAGCTGCGCGACGAGGAAAAATTCGCCGACCTCGAAACACTCACCGCCGCCATCGCGCGCGATGTGACTAACGCCCGCGCATGGTTCGCCGCCGCGGGCGCACACGTGAGCGGCGGCGCTTCCACCGGTTTCGCCACCTCGGCGACCGACCGAATTAGGTGACTTGCGGTCCGCGAGCGCCGCGTCAGGCTTCATGCCTTGCGCGACGCCCGCCTGGACCGCCCCGCCCCAGGCGCCTGCTGCGGCATAGTCCGCAAACGGCGCGCGAGGCGACGGTTGCGCGGCCTGGCCGCAATGCTGACGCCGTGCATCCTCGAATTCACCGTGATCTCACCATGAGCGACAAGAAAGCATCCTCCGGCAAGCCGCAGAAGTCCGAATCGAAGTACCCCGTCAACCTGCTCGACACCGCATTCCCGATGCGTGGCGACCTGCCCAAACGCGAGCCGCAATGGGTCAAGGAGTGGGAAGAAAAGGGGATCTACAAGAAGATCCGCGCCGCCTCGAAGGGCCGCAAGAAGTTCATCCTGCACGATGGCCCGCCGTATGCGAACGGCGACATCCACCTCGGCCACGCGGTGAACAAGATCTTGAAGGACATGATCGTCAAGGCGCGCAATCTGGCGGGCTACGACGCGGTCTACGTGCCGGGCTGGGATTGCCACGGCATGCCGATCGAAATCCAGATCGAAAAGCAGTTCGGCAAGTCGCTGCCCGCCCAGGAAGTGATGAAGAAGGCGCGCGAGTACGCGTCGGGCCAGATCGAGACGCAGAAGGCGGGCTTCAAGCGCCTGGGCGTGCTGGGCGACTGGGACAACCCGTACAAGACCATGAACTTCGCGAACGAGGCGGGCGAAATCCGCGCACTCGCGAAGATCATCGAAAAGGGTTATGTGTTCCGCGGCCTGAAGCCCGTGAACTGGTGCTTCGACTGCGGCTCGGCGCTCGCTGAGGCGGAAGTCGAGTACAAGGACAAGACCGACCCGACCATCGACGTGCTGTTCACCTTCGCACAGCCGGCTGAAACGGCGGCGGCCTTCGGCCTGCCCGCCCTGCCGCGCGAAGAAGGCGGCATCGTCATCTGGACCACCACGCCCTGGACGATCCCGTCGAACCAGGCGCTCAACGTGCATCCGGAAATCGAGTACGCGCTGGTCGATACGCCGCGCGGCCTGCTGATTTTCGCCACCGAGCGCGTCGAAGCGTGTCTGAAGGACTTCGGCCTCGAAGGCACGGTGATCGCCACCACCCAGGGCGAGAAGCTCTCGCTGCTGCGCTTTAACCACCCGCTCGCTTCGGCGCATCCGGGCTACCAGCGCACTTCGCCGATTTACCTCGGCGATTACGTGACGACCGACACCGGCACGGGCATCGTGCACTCGGCGCCCGCCTACGGCGTGGAAGACTTCGTGTCGTGCAAGGCGCACAACATGGCGGACTCGGACATCATCAGCCCGGTGATGGGCGATGGCCGTTACGTCGAATCGCTGCCGCTGTTCGGCGGCCTGTCGATCTGGGACGCGAATCCGAAGATCGTCGACGCGCTCGACGCCGCCGGCACGCTGCTGCGCAGCGAAAAGTACCTGCACAGCTATATGCACTGCTGGCGCCACAAGACGCCCATCATCTACCGCGCCACCTCGCAGTGGTTCGCGGGCATGGACGTTGCACCGAAGGACGGCGGCAAGACGCTGCGCGAAACCGCGCTCGAAGGCATCGAAGCCACCGCGTTCTACCCGTCGTGGGGCAAGCAGCGCCTGTTCTCGATGATCGCCAACCGCCCGGACTGGACGCTCTCGCGCCAGCGCCAATGGGGCGTGCCGATGGCCTTCTTCGTGCACAAGGAAACCGGCGAGCTGCATCCGCGCACGCTGGAGCTGCTTGAAGAAGTCGCGCAACGCGTCGAAAAGTCCGGCATCGAAGCCTGGCAGACGCTCGATGCACGCGAATTGCTCGGCGACGACGCGAACCTGTACGAGAAGAACCGCGACACGCTCGACGTGTGGTTCGACTCGGGCACGACGCACTGGCATGTGCTGCGCGGCTCGCACAAGGACGATCTGCAATTCCCGGCCGACCTGTACCTGGAAGGCTCGGACCAGCATCGCGGCTGGTTCCACTCGTCGCTGCTCACGGCTTCCATGCTCGACGGCCGCCCGCCGTACAACGCCCTGCTCACGCACGGCTTCACCGTCGACGGCGAAGGCCGCAAGATGTCGAAGTCGCTCGGCAACGGCGTCGATCCGCATGAAGTGGCGAACCGTCTGGGCGCGGAAATCATCCGTCTGTGGATTGCCTCGACCGACTACTCGGGCGAACTGGCGATCTCGGAAGAAATCTTGAAGCGCGTGACGGAAGGCTATCGCCGTATCCGCAACACGCTGCGCTTCCTGCTCTCGAACCTGTCGGACTTCGACTTCGAAAAGCACGCGCTGCCCGCGGACCAGTGGCTCGAAATCGACCGTTACGCCGTGGCGCTCACGCACACGCTGCAAAACGACGTGCTCTCGCACTACGACCGCTACGAATTCCACCCGGTCGTGGCGAAGCTGCAGACGTTCTGCTCGGAAGATCTCGGCGGCTTCTATCTCGACGTGCTGAAGGACCGCCTCTACACGAGCGCGCCGGATTCGGCCGCCCGTCGCGGTGCGCAGACGGCGTTGCATCACATCACGCACAGCCTGCTGCGTATCCTCGCGCCGTTCCTCTCGTTCACGGCCGAAGAAGCGTGGAAGGTGTTCCAGCCGCAAAGCGAAACCATCTTCACCGAGACCTTCCACGCGTTCCCGGACGTCGCGGGCGCGCCGGAACTGATCGCGAAGTGGACGCTGCTGCGCGAAGTGCGCGGCAACGTGACGAAGGCGCTGGAAGAGGCGCGCGTGGCGAACCAGATCGGCTCGTCGCTGCAGGCCGAAGTGCGCATCCTCGCAAGCGGCGCGCGCTATGACGCGCTGCAGAGCCTGGGCGACGATCTCAAGTTCGTGCTCATCACCTCGGCGGCGGAAGTCGTGAAGGTGGAGAACGAAGCGGACGAAGGCGTCGAAGTGGTGACCTCGAAGTACCTCAAGTGCGAGCGCTGCTGGCACTACCGCGAGGACGTGGGCGCAAACGCCGAGCATCCGGGTCTGTGCGGCCGCTGCGTGGTCAATCTGTTCGGTAACGGCGAAAACCGGAGCGCGGCGTAATGGCCAAGAGCGTGTCGAAACAGTTCAAGTCGAACGGCGCCAATGGCGCTAACGGAGCGAAGGGCACGCTCGTGCCCTGGCTCGGCATCGCGCTGATCGTGATCCTCGCGGACCAGCTCACGAAGATCGCCATCTCCAAGGTGTTCGCTTACGGCGAAGGCCGCGTGATCACGCCGTTCTTCAATCTCGTGCTGGTGTACAACAAGGGCGCGGCGTTCAGCTTCCTCGCGGCCGCCGGCGGCTGGCAGCGCTGGGCCTTCACGGCGCTGGGCGTCGTGGCGGCCGTGGTGATCGGCTATCTGCTCAAGCGTCATGCGGGGCAGCGCCTCTTCTGCACGGCGCTGGCGCTGATCCTGGGCGGCGCGCTGGGCAACGTGCTCGACCGCCTGATGTACGGCCATGTGATCGACTTCCTGGACTTCCATCTGGGCCTGTCGCACTGGCCCGCGTTCAACGTCGCGGATAGCGCCATCACCGTGGGCGCCGTGCTGCTGGTGTTCGACGAACTGCGCCGTGTGCGCGGTTCGCGCTAAACCCAACGTTTGCGAACCAGACGGGCGAGACAGAGGAGACCTGCCTTGAACACCTCCGCAGCAACGCCGGGCGAGCTGGCCGGACGCCATCTCGTGCTCGGCATGTCGGGCGGCATCGCCTGCTACAAGATCGCCGAACTCACGCGCCTGCTGACCAAGGCCGGCGCGACCGTGCAGATCGTGATGACGGAAGCCGCCACGCAGTTCATCACGCCCGTGACGATGCAGGCGCTCTCGGGGCGCCCCGTCTACACGAGCCAGTGGGACGGCCGCGTGCCCAACAACATGGCGCACATCGACCTGTCGCGCGAAGCGGATGCGATCGTCATCGCGCCCGCCTCGACCGACTTCATCGCCAAGCTCGCCAACGGTTTCGCCGACGATCTGCTCTCGACGCTGTGCGTCGCGCGCGATTGTCCGCTGCTGGTGGTGCCGGCCATGAACCGGCAGATGTGGCAGAACCCCGCCACGCAGCGCAACGTCGCGCAGATCCGCGCCGACGGCATCGAAACGCTCGGCCCCGATTCCGGCCCGCAGGCTTGCGGCGAGGTCGGTGACGGGCGCATGCTGGAGCCGGAAGCGGTCTATGAAGCGATCGTCGCGTTCTTCGCGCCCAAGGTGCTCGCCGGCCGCAAGCTGCTGATCACCGCCGGGCCGACCTTCGAACCGCTCGATCCGGTGCGCGGCATCACCAACCGCTCGAGCGGCAAGATGGGTTTCGCGCTCGCGCGAGCCGCGCAGCAGGCGGGCGCCGACGTGCATCTGGTCGCGGGTCCGGTCGCGCTGGAAACGCCGTGGGGCGTGGTCCGCGAGAACGTGCAGACCGCGCAGCAGATGTATGACGCCGTGATGCGCGGCGTGCCGGATGCCGATGTCTTTATCGGCGTGGCGGCGGTGGCCGACTGGCGCGTCGATCACGTCGCGGAACACAAGATCAAGAAGACGGCAGACAAGCGCATTCCGGGCTTCAATTTCGTCGAGAACCCCGACATTCTCGCCTCGGTCGCGGCACTGCCGCACCCGCCCTACTGCGTGGGCTTCGCGGCGGAAAGCGGCGACCTGGACGTGCACGGCGAAGAAAAGCGCGCGCGCAAGAAGGTGCCGCTGTTGATCGGTAATCTTGGCCCGCTCACCTTCGGCCAGGACGACAATGAAGTCGTGCTGTTCGAAGCCAGCGGCCGCACGCCGCTGCCGCGCGCGGCCAAGATCACGCTCGCGCAGACGCTGATCGCCGAAATCGCGAAACGTCTGCCGGACACAGGCATCCTGTCCTGACGCAGTCGGCGACGCGCGCCGTGCTGCCACCCCCGCAGCACGGGCAACGCGTCGCGCGCACGTCGCTCAGGGCACGTAGTTGAAGGAGCCGTACTGCCATGACACTGCTTTCCGTACTGGACCAGTCGCCCGTGATCGCCGGGCACAGCGCGGCGGACGCCATCGCCGCCACTATCGAGCTTGCGCAACTGGCCGATGACCTCGGCTACACGCGCTACTGGTGCGCCGAGCACCATGGCCTGCTGGGGGTGTGCAACCCCTGCCCCGAAGTCATGCTCGCGCGTCTGGGCAGCGTGACGAAGCGCATCCGCATCGGCTCCGGCGGCATCATGCTGCCGTACTACAGCCCGTTCAAGGTCGCCGAGCAGTTCATGATGCTCGAAGCGCTGTTTCCGGGCCGCATCGATCTGGGCGTGGGCCGCGCACCCGGCGGCGACATGCGCACCGCGCAGGCGGTAGCGGCCGGCGCCTACAATCGCGGCGACCAGTTCGCGCAGCAGGTGCAGGATCTCGTCGGGCTGATGGACGGCACGCTCGCGTCCGGCCATCTGGCGCACGGCGTGGTGCTGCAACCGCAGATCGCCACGCGCCCGCAGCTCTGGGTGTTGGGCTCCAGCGACTTTGGCGGCGACCTCGCCGCGCAACTGGGCTTGCGCTTCACGTTCGCGCATTTCATCAACGCGCACTTCGGCCATCTGGTGGCGAACGCTTATCGCGAGCGCTTCCAGCCGGGCCATGAAGCGAAACCGTATCTGGCCTGCGCCGTGTTCGCGATCTGCGCCGATACCGAAGCCGAAGCCGCCGACCTCGAAAAAGCCGTCGATCTACGCCGCGTGCAGATGGCCTACGGCCTGAACGCGCCGGTCCCGAGCCTCGAACAAGGCCGCGCGCAGGAATACGGCGAGCGCGAGCAGATCGTGATCGATCGCGAGAAGCCGCGCAGCATCATCGGCACGCCCGAGAGCGTCACGGAACGCCTGCACGCGCTGCAAGAGCGTTTTGGCGCCGACGAACTCGTCGTGCTCACCGTCGCGGGCAGCTACAAGGCGCGCCTGCGCTCCTACGAATTGCTCGCCGGGGCGTTTGATTTATCCGCGCAAACGCCTCGATCAAACTGACTTAACCGACTACCCCAACCTCACCCATGAAAATCGACGTCAAGATCCTCAACGAACGCATGCGCGACCAGCTGCCCCACTACGCAACGCCTGGCAGCGCGGGCCTCGATCTGCGTGCGTGTCTCGATGCGCCGGTCACGCTCGAACCGGGCGAAACGAAGCTGATCCCGACGGGCCTCGCGATCCATCTCGCCGATCCGGGCTACGCCGCGCTGATCCTGCCGCGTTCGGGCCTTGGCCACAAGCACGGCATCGTGCTCGGCAACCTGGTCGGCCTGATCGACTCGGACTACCAGGGTGAACTGATGATCTCCACCTGGAACCGCGGCCACACCACCTTCACGCTGAACCCGCTGGAGCGTCTCGCGCAGCTCGTGATCGTGCCGGTCGTGCAGGCGCAGTTCAATCTCGTCGATGATTTCGAAGCGAGCCAACGCGGTGAAGGCGGCTTCGGCAGCACCGGCAAGCACTGAGCGCTTCGCCTCTTTGCAGCAACAAAAAAGCACGCTCGAGGGCGTGCTTTTTTGCGTCTATCGCGCGGCGTTCGTTGCGGCCGCAACTTCATGCCGACGCCGGTACCACAGCAGATAGACGACCGTCAGCGCCACAAGGAACGCCACGCCGTACGCGAGCGTCATGCGGAATTCGCGCGTAAACGCCGTGCCGACCAGAATCCCCAGCATCAGCAGCGCGCCCAGCACGCTCGTGAACGGGAAACCCCACATGCGGAATTTCAGCGGCTCGCCGGTGTTTTTCACGCGGAAGAAAATCTGCGTGACGAAGATCATGAGCCACGTGAACATCGCGCCGAACATGGCGATCGACATCATCAGCGTGAACGCCGTTTGCGGCCAAAGCGCGTTGAGCACCGCCGACACCGCGATGCCGATGGTCGAGAGCGACAGCGCCGCCGTCGGCACGCCCTGGCGCGTGAGACGGCCGAACACGGCGGGCGCATAGCCCGCGCGCGAAAGGCTGAACATCATGCGCGTGGTGATGTAGAGCTGGCTGTTCATCGCCGAAAGCGCGGCCACCAGCACGATGAAGTTGATCGCGCCCGCCG
>NZ_DASZJJ010000163.1:0-2738 GCF_035948235.1 Paraburkholderia sp.
GCGGATATGGTGGGTGTGGGCGCGCAATTCGGCGAACACCAGAACTACCAGGCGGGTTTCCGCTTTCAGCATCTGTCGAATGCCGGGCTCAAGCATCCGAATCCTGGCATCAATTTCAGCCAGATCTACGTGCAGTACAACTTCTGAAGCGAACCTGCACGACCCACGCGCGTCCGTGTCTGCGCGCGACGCGCGTTTTCCATTTTTATCGGCATTATTAGTTGCGTACACAACTAACAAGACGATCGCATTAATCTTGCATTCATTCCCTTATTGCCAGTGAAGCATTCGTTTGATCGATCCGCGCAACGCACCAGATACAAAAACGAAACAAATCAATTCTGGATGTGAAAAGGGCATGATGAAGTCGTGAATAATATACGGGTATTTCCTTTCAAATACCTTCTTAATTGCCAGAATCGCAACGGTGTTTGTCGATCTCGGATCATACCGCGTGGTCCATTCGCCTCTATGATTAGTCGCGACGTTTTACCGCAGCTCAGTCATGAGGACAGCATGGATCTAGCACAAATCCGCCGCGAGGCGTTTGCAATGCCGGTACACAATCCCGCGTATCCGCGCCCGCCGTTTCGCTTCGTCAATCGCGAATACTTCATCATCACCTACGAAACGGACCCCGATGCGCTGCGCGCCATCGTGCCCGAGCCGCTCAAGCCCGAGAACAACCTCGTGCATTACGAGTTCATCCGCATGCCGGATTCGTCGGGTTTCGGCGATTACACCGAAAGCGGGCAGGTCGTCTCGGTGCGCGATCCGCAGGGGCGTCTGGCCAACTACACGCATTCGATGTATCTCGACGATGAAGGCCCGATCGCAGGCGGTCGCGAAATCTGGGGTTTTCCGAAGAAGCTCGCCCGTCCGGTGCTGGGCGTGGACGGCAACGACACGCTGCTCGGCACGCTCGATTACGGCACGCAACGCGTCGCTACTGGCACGATGGGCTACAAGCACCATGTGCTCAACAACGAAGACGAACGCCGCAAGCTCGCCGATACACCCAACTACCTGCTCAAGGTGATCCCGCATGTGGACGGCACGGCGCGCATCTGCGAACTCGTGCGCTTCTATCTGCGTGATGTGACGGTGCTGGGCGCGTGGAGCGGCCCGGCGGCGATCGAACTGCACCCGCACGCGCTGGCGCCTGTCGCGGATCTGCCAGTGCGCCGCGTGGTGGGCGCGCGTCATGTGATTGCGAATCTCACGCTCGATATCGGCGAAGTCGCCTTCGACTATCTCGCGGATACCGCCGCCACAGCAGATAAACCGGCGCGTCAGAGCGACGAAGAACCCGCACTCGTCTAATTTTTAATAGATTCAATAAGGATTACTTATGTCGTTGAAGAACAAGGTCGCCGTGATTACTGGCGCAGCAAGCGGTATTGGTGAACATTGCGCGCGCACGTTCGCGCAGCAGGGCGCGGCGGTCGTGATCGCCGACCTGAACCTCGCCGCAGCAGGCAAGGTGGCCGACAGCATCGTGGCGGCCGGTGGCCGGGCGCTCGCCGTGGCGATGGACGTGACCAATGAAGAAGCCGTGAACGCGGGCATCGAAGAAGCGGCGAAGGTGTTTGGCGGCATCGACGTGCTGGTCTCCAACGCCGGCATCCAGATCATCAGCCCGGTCGACGAATTCGCATTCGGCGACTGGAAAAAGATGCTGGCGATTCACCTCGACGGTGCGTTCCTCACCACCAAGGCCGTGCTCAAGCACATGTACGGCAGCGGCAAGGGCGGTTCGATCGTTTATATGGGCTCGGTGCACTCGCATGAGGCTTCGAAGCTCAAGGCGGCTTACGTGACGGCCAAGCACGGTCTGCTGGGTCTTGCACGCGTGGTCGCCAAGGAAGGCGGCCCGCGTGGCGTGCGCGCCAATGTCGTGTGCCCGGGTTTCGTGCGCACGCCGCTGGTGGACAAGCAGATTCCTGAACAGGCCAAGGCGCTGGGCATCTCGGAGGAGGACGTCGTCAAGAACGTGATGCTCAAGGACACCGTGGATGGCGAATTCACCTCGGTAGACGATGTCGCCAACACGGTCGCATTCCTCGCGGGCTTCGGCTCCAATGCGCTGACGGGCCAATCGGTGCTCGTCACGCACGGCTGGTCGATGCACTAAGGAGTGTCTATGCGCAGCAGCAAAACAATCGCCCATCAAGAGCGCAACTCCGAGCGCAAGCCGTTTGAGCTGCCGCGCTACGACGAAATCGCACTCGTCCTGCAAGGCGGCGGCGCGCTCGGTTCCTATCAGGCCGGTGTGTTCGAAGGCCTGGCGCAGGCGGGTGTGGAACCGCACTGGATCGCGGGCGTGTCGATCGGCGCGCTCAATACGGCGATCATCGCGGGCAATCCGCCCGACCAGCGCGTCGCCGCCTTGCGCGGCTTCTGGGAGTCGATCTGCCATCCGCTGGACTGGTTCGGCAACCTCGGCTCGCTGGCGCTGCCGCTGTTCGGCCACAACGAGCTGGCGCGCCGCTGGGCCAGCATGTGGGCCGCGGGCCGCGCGCTTACCGAAGGTCAGCCCGGCTTCTTCGCGCCGCGCCGGCCGCTGCCGGTGGCGGGTCTGCAGAAAACGCCGCCCAGCGCCGTGAGCTATTACGATACCGCCGCGCTCAAGGCGACTCTGCAACGCTTCGCCGATTTCGACCGCATCAATGACGGCCCGATCCGTGTTTCGGTGGGTGCCGTGAACGTGCGCAGCGGCAACCTGGTGTACTTCGACA
>NZ_DASZJJ010000164.1:0-46620 GCF_035948235.1 Paraburkholderia sp.
CCGTAACGCCGATAGCATTACCGGATACATCGCAACCTTCGATAAAACTGTCGCAAGATGAGAAAAATAATTCGTTTATCCATATCGCTCGCGTTCGCCTTCGCAACATGGTCGATCTATACAACCTCAATCGCTTGCACCATCAGCGAGTCAATGGAGACGCGGCTTCCTCTCAATTCCACCTATCTGACGAACGACGACAGGCTGGCGATCGCGAATATTGTCATCGAAGCGAAAAGGTGGCCCGACGTTGATATTCAGGCCGTAGTTATCGCAGGCGCGTATATCGGAGAAAGGAACGTCGAGAGGCTGAAAAGTGAGCGCGGCGCAACGGTCAGCGCCTATCTGGTTCAGTTGGGCATCAAACCACAACATGTCCTGATCGAGCCGAAGACGCTGACCGATCAGATGGTGAAGAATGAAGACGGTTCGTTAAACCTCCATCAGATCTATGTCGAACTTGTTCCGTTGTGTGACGGTGGTTGCGAGAGGCTGTGTAACGATCCACGAGTGACACCGAACAGCCGCGCGGTTCAGTAGTCGGGTGCTTAAGGGGCGGGACGCGAAGTGCTGACCAAGGCACGCCCTGACCTGTCCCTCACCGCGCCATGCTCCACTAAGATAAAATAACGGGTTGCGCCTTTCAGGGCGAGCAATCCATTCGGTCGATCACCAGGTAGTCACGAGGCACCACCCGGGCACGCCCATGCGGGCGTCGCATCAAATTGCGGGGTCGAATCCCGCTGTCTGCGGCGATATCGCCACCGGTTTTGTCAGCTATCCGTAAAGAATGGTCGGGCATCCGCCTGGCGGTCTGGCCACGTCCTGGATTGTCGTCACACCCAGTCACACTAGCCATAAAGAAACAGAGTTATATGGATTCGGATCCGCATCGCGTTTCAGGGGGCACAGCCCGCTCGGGAGACGAGCAGCCCTCGTTGCATCGCAGTCTCAAAGCCCGCCATCTCACCATGATCGCCATCGGCGGTTCGATCGGCACGGGTCTGTTCGTCGCCTCGGGCGCGTCGATCTCGCAGGCAGGTCCGGGCGGCGCGCTCGCTGCCTATCTGGTGATCGGCCTGATGGTCTACTTCCTGATGACGAGTCTGGGCGAGATGGCGGCCTTCATGCCCGTGTCCGGCTCGTTCGCGACCTATGGCGCGAAATTCGTCGACGAGGGCTTCGGCTTCGCGCTCGGCTGGAACTACTGGTACAACTGGGCCGTGACGATTGCGGTCGAACTGGTGGCCTCGCAACTGGTGATGGGCTACTGGTTCCCGCACGTGCCGGGCGTCTGGTGGAGCGCGGGATTCCTCGCCATCATGTTCCTGCTCAACGCGCTGTCCGTGCGCGGCTTCGGTGAGGCCGAATACTGGTTCTCGCTGATCAAGGTCGTGACGGTGGTGGCGTTCATCGGCGTGGGTCTGTTCATGATCGTCGGCGTGATGAAGGGCGGTGCGGATCACGTTTGGGGCACGTTCACCTCGGAAGGCGGTCCGTTCGTGGGCGGCCTGCCTGCGCTGCTGGGCGTCACCATGATCGCGGGCTTCTCGTTCCAGGGCACCGAGCTGATTGGCGTGGCCGCCGGCGAATCGGAAAACCCCGGCAAGACGATTCCGCGTGCAGTGCGTCAGGTGTTCTGGCGCATTCTGCTGTTCTACGTGCTGGCGATCATCGTTATCGGCTTGCTGATTCCGCATACCGATCCGAATCTGCTGAAGTCCGATGTCACCGATATCGGCGTGAGTCCGTTTACGCTGGTGTTCCGCCGCGCGGGTCTGGCGCTGTCGGCGGGCGTCATGAATGCGGTGATTTTGACCGCCGTGCTGTCGGCGGGCAATTCGGGCATGTATGCGTCCACGCGGATGCTCTACAACCTCGCCGTCGAGGGCCGCGCGCCCCGCATTTTCGCGAAGCTGTCGTCGAGCGGCGTGCCGCGCAACGCGCTCTACGCGACCACGGCGGTGGGCGCGCTGTGTTTTCTCTCGTCGATGTACGGCGATAAAACCGTGTACATGTGGCTGCTCAATACCTCGGGCATGACGGGCTTTATTGCGTGGCTGGGTATTGCGGTGAGTCACTATCGTTTCCGCAAGGGCTTCGTTGCGCAGGGTCTGTCGTTCGCGCAACTGCCGTATCGCTCGAAGTGGTTCCCCATCGGCCCGATCTTCGCGTTCGTGGTCTGCCTCGTCATCATGCTCGGGCAGGACTATCAGGCGTTCACGTCGAACAAGATCGACTGGGCGAGCGTGCTGGCGACGTATATCGGCATTCCGCTGTTCGCGCTGATGTGGCTGGGTTATCGCATCGTCAAGCGTAGTCGTTTCATCCGCTACGACGAGATGGAAATCGCGCCGCTCACGCAGCAGAAGGGCGCACGCGCTCTGGCTGAGGCGAAGAGCGAAGCGTAAGTCTGCAAGCCGCGCTTGCGCGGCGCACGAATACAAAAAAGCCATTCCGGCTCTAAACCGGAATGGCTTTTTTTACGTCCTGCGATATCGCGCTACTTCAAGCCGCCAACGCCGCCGCCTTCGAACGCGAAAGCAGCACGGGAATCGACTTCGAAGTCGGCGTGCCCGCGCCATCGGCGATCGACGAAAGCGGCACGAGCGGATTCGTCTCCGGGTAATAAGCGCCCAGGCACCCACGCGGAATGTCGTACTCGACGAGCAGGAAGTCTTCCACGTGGCGCTCCACGCCATCGTCCCACACGCTGGTGATATCGACATGCTCGCCCGCTGCGAAGCCGAGCATCGCCAGATCGTCGCGATTGGCGAACAGCACGCGGCGCTGGCCGTACACGCCGCGATAGCGGTCGTCCAGCCCGTAAATCGTGGTGTTGTACTGATCGTGCGAGCGCGTGGTCATCAGCGTCATCAACTGCTGGCCGTGTTCGGCGCGCGCGCGGTGGATCGGCGAGTCGAGTTCGATGGCGTGAACCTTGAACTGGGCCTTTCCGCTAGGCGTTTTCCAGACGCGGTCGCGCGAGGCGACGCCCAGGTGGAAGCCGCCAGGCGTCTTGATGCGCTCGTTGTAGTTCTGGAAGCCGTCGAACACTTGCTCGATGCCGTCGCGGATCTTCGCGTAATCGGCGGTCAGACCGAGCCAGTCGACCTTCGCGCTGCCGAGCGTCGCGTGGGCCATGCGCGCCACGATGGCGATTTCCGACAGCAGGTTCTGCGACGCGGGCCGGTTCATGCCGTACGAGATGTGCACCATGCTCATCGAATCCTCGACGGTCACGCCTTGCGGCACGCCGTTCTGCAGATCGATTTCGGTGCGGCCGAGCGTCGGCAGGATCAGCGCGTCTTCGCCGTGGATCAGATGGCTGCGGTTGAGCTTGGTCGTGACGTGCACGGTGAGCGCGCACGAGCGCATTGCGTCGAAGGTGCGCGGCGTGTCGGGCGTGGCGATGGCGAAGTTGCCGCCCAGGCCGATGAACACCTTCACGTGCCCTTCGAGCATCGCGTGAATCGATTCGACCACGTCGTAGCCGTGCTCGCGCGGCGGCTCGAAATCGTAGGCTTTGCCCAGGCGGTCGAGGAACGCCTGAGTGGGCTTTTCTTCGATGCCGACCGTGCGGTCGCCCTGCACGTTCGAGTGGCCGCGCACCGGGCACAGGCCCGCGCCGCGCCGGCCGATATTGCCGCGCATCATCATCAGGTTCGACAGCAACTGGATCGTCGCCACCGAATTCTTGTGCTGCGTGATGCCCATGCCCCACGTTGAGATCACGGCTTTGCCGTTCACGTAGATATCGGCGAGCTTGAGGACTTCTTCAAGCGGCACGCCCGCTTCGGCGACGATGGTGTCCCACGATTCGGCGCGCAGATCGGCGGCGAAGGCGTCGAAGTCCACCGTATGTTCGGCGATGAAGTCGACGTCGAGAATGCGTTCGGTGCCTTCTGCCACCGCCTGGTCGTCGAGTTCGAGCGTGCGCTTGGCCACGCCCTTGATGAGCGCGAAGTCGCCGCCGATGCGCGGACGGATGAACACCGAGCTGATCTGCACGCCCTTGGGCGAGAGCATGTCGAGCGTGTGCTGCGGGCTCGCAAAGCGCTCAAGACCGCGTTCCTTGAGCGGGTTGATCGACACGATGGTCGCGCCGCGCTTGGCGCAGTCGCGCAACTCGCCCAGCATGCGCGGGTGGTTGGTCGCGGGGTTCTGGCCGAAGATCAGGATGGTGTCCGCGTGCTCGAAATCGTCGAGCGTGACCGTGCCCTTGCCGATGCCGACCGTGCCCGGCAGGCCCCGGCTGGTGGCCTCGTGGCACATGTTCGAGCAGTCGGGGAAGTTGTTGGTGCCGTACATGCGCACGAACAACTGGTAGAGGAACGCGGCTTCGTTGCTGGCGCGGCCCGAGGTGTAGAAGGCGGCGCGGTTCGGATCGTCGAGCGCCTTGAGGTGCTTCGCGATCAGCTTGAACGCGTCGTCCCATTCGATCGGCACGTAGCGGTCGCGCTTCGCGTCGTAGACCATCGGATCGGTCAGGCGGCCGTGCTGCTCCAGCTCGTAGTCCGACTGCGCCATCAGGTCGGTGACGGTGTATTGCTCGAAGAAGGCGGGCGTCACGCGCTTGCTGGTGGCTTCTGCTGCGACGGCCTTGACGCCGTTTTCGCAGAACTCGAAGGTCGAGGCGTGCTCGCGGTCGGGCCATGCGCAGCCGGGGCAGTCGAAGCCGTCGGGCTGGTTCTGCTTGAGCAGCGTGCGGTAGTTGCCGCCCGAGACCTTTTCCTTGATGAGATTGATCGCGACCTGTTTCAGGGCGCCCCAACCGGCGGCGGGATGGTGGTACGGCTCGATGCGGGCTTCCGGCTTCTTCATGATGCGCAGGCTTCGTGTGGTGTGGGCGGTCTGCCCGATGTGTTGAGACTACTGTTTGCCTGTGTACCTGGTGGGCACAGAAAATCGGAAAAGCGAGGGATACAGTTGCGACGATTTGACATAGACTCCCGATATCGTCTTGCCCGCCTCCGGTCTTACGTTTTCATGAATGCTTCGCCCTCCGTGCCCCCCGTGCCTCGCTACGAACAGCTCGCCGACGATATCGAGGCCGCCGTTCAACGCGGCGTGTTCGGCCCCGGCGAGCGCATTCCCTCGGTGCGCCGCGCGAGCGAGCAGCACGGCGTGAGCATCAAGACGGTGCTGCATGCCTACGCGCTGCTGGAAAGCCGTGGCGTGATCGAGTCGCGGCCGCAGTCGGGCTTCTTCGTCAAGGCGCGGCCCAGGATGCACGCCGCGCGCACCACGCAGGCAGCGGCGAAGCCGCGCCGGGCCAGCGCGCCGACCGACGCCCGCACCGCAGCCAGCAAGACCGCACCCGCTACCGCCGCCGCGCCCGTGGACGTGAGCCGACTCGTGCTCTCGACGCTGCGCAGTATCGGCGCGCAGGACGCCGTGCCGCTCGGCTCGCCGTATCCGGACCCCGCGCTCTATCCGTGGCGGCGCGTGAACCAGTACGCCAACGCCATCGCGCGGCGGCACGCAAGCTGGAACCTGATCGACGACCTGCCGCCGGGCAACCCCGAGTTGATTCGCCAGATCGCGCGCCGTTACGCGGAAAACGGCGCGACCATCGATCCCGACGAAATCGTCATCACCGTGGGCGCGACCGAGGCCATCAACCTGAGCCTGCAGGCCGTGGCCAAACCCGGCGACACGGTCGCGGTGGAGTCGCCCACCTACTACGCGATGCTGCACGCCATCGAGCGTCTGGGCATGCGCGCGATCGAAGTGAGCACGCACCCGGACACCGGCATCGACCTGGACGCACTGGAGCGCGTGCTCACGCGCCAGAAGGTGGCGGCCTGCATGGTGATGCCGAACTTCCAGAATCCGCTGGGCTTTCGCATGCCCGACGCAAACAAGGCGCGGCTGGTGGCGCTGGCAAGCGCGCACGATCTGCCGGTGATCGAAAACGATGTCTATCAGGAGCTGTACTTCGGGCAGACGCGGCCTTCGTCGCTCAAGCAGTTCGACACGCGCGGGCTGGTATTGCATTGCGCGTCGTTTTCCAAGAGTCTTTCGGCGTCCTATCGCATCGGTTGGGCGCTGCCGGGCCGCTTTCGCGCGCAGGTGGAAAAGCTCAAGTTCCTCAACACGCTGACCACGCCTTCGGTGCCGCAAGTCGCGCTGGCCGACTATCTGCGCCACGACGGCTACGACCGCCATCTGCGCCGGCTGCGGCGCTTTTATCGCCAACAGGCGCGGCTCATGCGTGCGATGATCGAGCGGTTCTTTCCGGCCGGCACGCGCACGTCCGATCCGCAGGGCGGTTATGTGCTGTGGGTGGAGCTGCCGCCGCGCGTCGATTCGATGCGGCTCTATCAGGCCGCGCTCGCGCAGGGCATCACGATCGGGCCGGGCTATATGTTTTCGATGCGCAACGACTTTCACCACTACATTCGCCTGAACTATAGCTATCCGTGGACGGCGCAGACCGAGGCGGCGTTGAAGACCCTCGGCGAGCTGATTGCGAAGATGGCGTGAGGAGACACGATGCACGACGAAGATAGCCACGACATTGACGATAGCAACGACGACGGCGTCGACCCGCAACTGGTGGCGATCCTCGAACAGCTCTGGCGCGCGCATTGCGAAACGCCCGATCGCGAATGGTCGCTCGCAAAGCTCTCCAAACAGGCCGGCGTGCCGATGAGCGGGCTGCGCCGCCACCTCACCGCGCTGGTCGACAGCGGGCTGGTGGTGACCACGCTCGCCGAGGACGGCACGGGCCGCGCGAGCCTGTCCGACGACGGCCGCACGTTCTGCGCCGAAGTGTTTGGCCAGGCCGCGCCGTGAATTCATGGGCCCAAGCGCAATTGCGTGCGGGGCCTTAAGCTACGCCATCGTTTCTATCGCCATTACCTGGTCATTGCCATGGACTACATCGACACCCTGCGGATCTTCCGTTCCGTCGTCGAAGCGCGCAGCTTCACGCGCGCCGCGGACATGCACGGCCTCGCCACGCCCGTCGTTTCGCGCGCCATTGCGCGGCTCGAAAAGCGCCTGGGCAGCCGGCTTTTTCATCGGACCACGCGCGCTGTCTCGCTGACCGAAGCGGCCGAGCGTTTCTACGACGGCTGCTGCCGCGTGCTGGACGACCTCGACGCGCTGGAAGCGGGCGCCACCGAGCAGACCCGCGAAGCCAACGGCGTGCTGCGCATCGTCGCGCACACCACGGCCACGGTGAACCGGCTTGTGCCGCTGATCTCCAGCTTCAAGCGCGCGCATCCGAAGGTGACGCTCGACGTGATGATGACCGAGCGCCCCGTCGACCTGGTCGCGGACGGCTATGACCTGGGCCTCGTGCTGCCGTTCATGCTCAACACCGACACTACGGTAACCAAGCTGCTCGAACGCATACCGCTCGCGCTCGTCACCACGCCCGCATATCTGGCCGCCACATCGACGCCAAAACATCCTTCGGATCTGGCCGCGCATGTGTTCGTGCCGATGCCGCCGTCGCTGCGCAAACCCACGCTCACCTTCCGCGTCGATGGGGAAGACCTGACCGTGCCGCTCAAGTACGAGATCGCTTCGAACAATCCCGAATTCAATCGCGAAATGGTCCTGCAGGGGTTTGGCATCGGCATCCTGCCGCAAGGGCTGGTGCAGGCGGAACTGGACGACGGGCGCCTGGTCACGCTGCTCGACGACTATCCGATGAGCGACATGCAGATCGAAATCCGTCTGGCCTATACCTCGCGCACGCTGCTGCCCGCCAAGGTGCGCGCGTTTATCGACCATGCGACGGAGTTTTTCGGCGGCGTCGCGCAGCCTGCGCAGAAAGTGAGTTGAAAGCTGGAGGGCGCTTGAAGGGGGCATTGTTCTCCGCGCGGTCATAAAGTGATGCCGCGCGCGGCGGTTGTGGCGGGGCGTACTGCCGTCTAATCTGTGCGTATGCACACTTACGCCGATTCCTTCATCGATACAGCCGTCGAAAATATCGTCGATCTTGCGACGCAAGCGCCGTTTCCGGAGCACGACGACTGCTTCGCCGTGCGCCAGGCCGCCCGGCATCTGTCGCAGCTTTACGAGCGGCATCTGAGCGCGGCGGGGCTCACGCCCACGCAGTTCAGTATCCTGGGGGCGCTGGGCGCAGCGAAGTTGGTGGACGGCGAAGCATCGCTGACGATGGCGCAACTCTCCCGCACGATGGTGATGGAGCGCACGACGCTGGTGCGCGCGCTGCGTCCGCTGTTGCGCGGCGCGCTGGTGCAGGACATGGCTCAGGCGCGCGAATGCCGCCGACGCCGTCTTGCACTTACGCCGGCGGGCCGCGAACGACTGACCGAGGCCAATGTGCATTGGCGCGCCGCGCAGGACGAATTCGAGCGCCGCTTCGGGCCGCGCCGCGCGGCGTGGTTGCGGCGCGAGTTGTTGCGCATCACGCGCGCGGTGTGAATGTCATCAGGTTTAACGATATTTCGAGTCGGGCCGCTTCCGTATTAATGCAGAGCGGCAATTTTTTAATCTTTATAGTGCATATACACAGGTGAACGACATGTCGAGTCCTTCCACTCCTGCCACGGGTGCCGCGCCGCGCGAACGCGCCGGCCTGCCCTGGATGCGTCTCGCGCTGGGCGCGGTGGCGCTCGTGCTCGCGGCGGCGGGCGGCTACTGGTTCTTCGTGCTGCGCTTCGTGCAGAGCACCGACGACGCCTACGTGGGCGGCAACGTCACGCTGATGGCGCCGCGTGTGAGCGGCTTCGTCTCCGAAATCGACGTGCAGGACAACCAGCGCGTGAAGGCGGGGCAATTGCTGATGCGTCTGGATTCGCGCGACTACGACGCGAAGCTCGCCCAGGCCGACGCCGATCTCGCCAGCGCCCGCGCCGCGGTGACTGAACTCGAAGCGCAGCGCACCTTGCAGACGGCAGTCATCAACCAGCATCAGGCCGAAGTGCGCGCATCGAGCGCCGAACTCACGCGCAGCGCCCAGGACCAGACGCGCTATCGTGCGCTGGTGAAGGACGACGCCGTCTCGAACCAGCTGGTCGAGCGCGCCGACGCCGATTTCGCCAAGGCGCAGGCATCGGTTGCGCAGAGCGGCGCGACGGTGGTGGCGGCGCAGCGTCAACTGGACGTGCTGGCCGCGAAGATCGTCGATGCCCAGGCGCGCGTGGGCACCGCTGAAGCGAGCCGGCGCCTGGCCGCTCTCAACGTCGAATACACCACGATTCGCTCGCCAGTGGACGGCTTTATCGGCAATCGCACGGCGCGCGTGGGCATGCTCGCCAATGTTGGCTCGCCGCTCCTGACCGTGGTGCCCGCGAGCGATCTGTGGGTGGACGCCAACTTCAAGGAAGACCAGTTGAAGAAGATGCGCGCGGGCGACGCCGCCGACATCGAACTGGACGCCGCGAGCGGAACGCTGCACGGCACGGTGGAAAGCCTCGCGCCCGCCACCGGCGCGACCTTTAGCGTGCTGCCGCCGGAAAACGCCACGGGCAACTTCACGAAGATCGTGCAGCGCGTGCCGGTGCGTATTCATGTCGATGTGCCAAAAGATATGGAGGGCGTGCTGCGACCTGGCTTGTCGGCGACGGTGAAGGTGCATCTGGGCTCGCAGGGTGACGGCGGCAAGCCCGTCACCGCCGCGTCGAACTGAACGGCAGGCGACCATCATGAACGCCCCGACTTCCGCCGCTGAAATTACCGCCGCGCCGCCCGCGTCTGCCGTACCGGCTGAACCGCTCGCGCCGCATCTCCAGCCTCTCGGCCAGCGCGCCTTTGCCTTCGCGCTGATGTGCATCGGCTTCTTCATGGCTACGCTCGATATCCAGATCGTCGCGTCGTCGCTGCGCGATATCGGCGGCGGGTTGTCTGCGAGCCAGGACGAACTATCCTGGGTGCAGACCGCCTATCTGATCGCCGAAATCATGGTGATTCCGATGTCGGGCTGGCTCTCGAAAGTGCTCTCGACGCGCTGGCTGTTCGTGGCGTCGGCGGTGGGCTTCACTATCACGAGCATGCTGTGCGGTCTGGCGTGGGACATCCAGTCGATGATCGTGTTTCGCGCGCTGCAGGGCGCACTGGGCGCGGCGATGATCCCCACCGTGTTCACCACCGCATTCGTGCTGTTTCCCGGCAAGCAGCGCATCGTGGCCTCGACCACGATTGGCGCGCTGGCGTCGCTGGCGCCCACGCTTGGCCCGGTGATTGGTGGCTGGATCACCGATCAATGGTCATGGCACTGGCTGTTCTATCTGAACCTCGTGCCGGGCATCGCTGTGGCCGCGCTGGTGCCCAAATACGTGCATATCGACGAACCCGATTTCTCGCTCGTCAAGCGCGGAGATTATTTAGGCATCCTGCTGATGTGTGCGTTTTTGGGCTGCCTCGAATACGTGCTGGAAGAAGGGCCGCGTAAAAACTGGTTCGGCGACGACGCGATCGTGGCTTGCGCATGGATCGCGGCAATCAGCGGATTTCTGTTTATCGTCCATGCGCTCACCGCGAAAGACCCTATCGTCGATCTGCGCGCGCTTACGGTGCGTAATTTCGGCATTGGCAGCGTGCTGTCGTTCGTGACGGGCATTGGCATCTTCGTGGCGGTGTTTCTCACGCCGCTCTTTCTCGCCGAAGTGCGCGGCTTCAGTTCCTTGCAGATCGGGCTGTCGCTGTTGTCGGTGGGCGTGTTCCAGTTGCTCGCGCTTGGCGTCTACGCGTACTGCACGCGTTATTTCAGCATGCGTGCGCTGCTGATGTTCGGCCTTATTTGCTTCGGGCTGGGCTGTTACCTGTACGTGCCGCTCACGCACGACTGGGGCTGGCAGCAATTCCTGCTGCCGCAGGCGCTGCGCGGGATCGGCCAGCAATTTGCGGTGCCGCCCATCGTGACGATGTCGCTGGGGTCGCTGCCACCTGCGCGCCTCAAATCGGCCAGCGGTTTGTTCAATCTGATGCGTAATCTGGGCGGCGCGATCGGCATTGCGGTAAGCGCGACCATGCTCAACGATCGCCTCAATTTTCACTATCTGCGTCTTAACGAAAGCGTCACGCATGGCGTGCCGCAAGTCGAAGGGCTGCTGGCGGGGCGCACGGCGTACTGGCAGTCGGTCGCGGGCAATACGCTCGACGCGGCGCAAACTGGCATCGCGCAACTGCATGCGCTGGTGCTGCGCGAGGCGCTGGTGATGACTTTCTCCGATACGTTCTTCGTGCTGTCGCTGTGCTTTGTCGTCGCGATTGTCAGCGTGCTGTTTTCGCGGCCCATCACGACCGCCGCGCCGCCGCCCGACGCTCACTGAGCCTTAGAGGTCCACTATGTCCATGTTTATTTCCCCGGCACGGCCCGCGCGTTTCGTGCACTTCGTGCGTTCGACGCTCGCCGCCGCCGCGCTTGCCACACTCGCCGCCTGTGCCGTGCAGCCCGCGCAGCATCCCGATCTGCCAGCCGCCGTGCAATCGACGGCGCCCGCCGCCTGGCGCATTGACGCGCCGCAGGACGCCGTCGATGCACGCGCGTGGTGGGCGCAGTTCGACGATGCCACGCTCGATACGCTGCTCGCTGGCGTGCTCGCCGGCAACCTCGATCTGCAGGCGGCCGCTGAGCGCGTGAAGCAGGCGCAATCGATCACCACGCAAAAGCACGCTGTACTGCTGCCGCAACTGGATTTCACGGCCCAGGGTGCGTACGCGCGCCAGAACACGCCGCCGCCGCTGGGCTACGTGAAGCAGGCGGGCGCGGGCGTGGCGCTTAGCTGGTCGCCCGACGTGTTTGGCGGCGAGCGGCTTGATCTGCTGGCGGCGCAGGCGAATCTGGTTGGCCAGCAACATGCGCTCGATGCAGTGCGTCTTGCGCTGGCGGCCGATACGGCGTCGGCCTATGTCGATCTGCGCTGGGCGCAGGCTGAATTGAAAATTCTTCAGGATAACGTATCGATACGTCAGCGCACCTTGCAACTGACGCAGGATCGCCTGAAATACGGTCTTTCAACCCAGCTCGACGTGACGCGTGCGCAGACGCAACTGAGCGAATTGCAGGCGCGTATTCCGCGCGCGCAGGCCAGCATCGATCATCAACTGAATCTGATCGCGGTGTATACGGGCCGCACGCCGGAATCCGTCTCGCAGCTTGCACTGGCCACGCCCGCGCCGATTCCCGTCGCGCCGCAAAGCGTGCCGCAATTGCTGCCGTCCGAGGCGCTGCTGCGCCGCCCCGATGTGCAGGCCGCCTACGCGACCGTGCAGCAGCGTGCGGCGGAAGTGGGCGTAGCGCGCGCCGAGCGCTACCCGAAGTTCTCGCTCAATCTCACGGATGGCGTGCTGGCGTCGTCGTATCTGGGCATGCCGACGCTCACCGACAATCTCTTCAGCGCGGCGCTGGGCGCGACCAGTCCGATCTTCAACGCAGGCCGCATCACTGCCGATATCGAGCAAAGCGAAAGCCGCATGCGCGAATCGCAACTCAATCTGCAACAGACGATGTTGCAGGCGCTGCGCGAAGTGGAGGACAGCCGCACCGATCTCGTGAGCACGGCCACGCAGACGCAGCAGTTGCATGACGCGGTGGGCTCGTCGGCGCAGGCGCTCAAGCTCGCCAACCAGCTTTACAAGGGCGGCGCGGCTGACTTCCTCGACGTGCTGAGCGCGCAGCAAACCTGGCTTGCCGACGCCGATCTGCTCAACGACGCGCAGCGCGAACGTGCGCAGGCGGCGGTGGCGCTGTATCGTTCGCTGGGCGGCGGCTGGAGCGAAAGCGGTGACGTGATCGCCCAGACGGCAAATCACACGCAAGGTGGCTGATGATCTGCGATCCGAATCAATCGATCGGATCAGGCTTGCGAGCGCGCGGCCGTGCGCCACTGTGCAGGCGTCATGCCCACATGCCGTTTGAAGCCGCGCTGGAACGCAGCGTCCGATTGATAGCCGACGAATTCGCCAATCTCGGCGACGGGCTGGCTGCCTTGGGCGAGCAGGCGGCCCGCGAGCGTCATGCGGATATCGGTGAGCACGTCGGAGGCCGAACGGCCAATGGCTTCGTCGAAATGACGCGCGAAAGTCGCGCGCGACATATGGCAAAGCTCGGCGAGTTCGGGCAGCGTCCAGGGCTTGCCGGGCGTGTCGAACATCGCGTCGATGGCCGGTTGCAGGCGCGGGCGTTGGGCGAGCGCGAGCAGGCCGCGCGGTGGCGCGTCGGTATGGCTCGCGTAGCGCAGCGTGAGCGCGAACAGCGCGCCCGACAGGTGGTTGACGAGCGATTCGCTGCCCGGCTGCGCTTCGAGCGCCTCGTCGCGCAGCAGGTCGATCAGACGTACGAGCCGCTCGGGCACCGCGCCCCCGCTGGGCGCGCTGCGCACCACGAGACGCGCGGGCAGATTCTCGCGCAGCAGGCGCTGCGGCACGGCAGGCAGCACGAAACTGCCGCACAGTACGTCGGCGATCTCACCTTCGCCGTGGTTGGTTTCGATCGTGCGGCCGTGCTCCACACGCTTGTCGATGGCGACGGGCGGCGCGCCGCTGCCGTCGTGCAGCTGGTGCGCGCCGCCGGAGGGAAACAGCACGATATCGCCCGCCTGCAGTGCGGAGGGCGCGCCGTGCGCGTCCTCGACCACCGCCGAGCCGCTGAGCAGCACGTGGTAGCGCATTTCGCGCGCGTCGGCATCGGGCTGGTCGATGCGCCAGGGCGCGCCAAAGTGGCAGCGCACGTCGAGGCGGCCCGCGACGGGCATGAGCGACAGAAGGCGGCTGAGGATATCCATGGTCGGCGGCGTGAGACGAATGAGCATGAAGTCGCGCCATTCTGGCATTAAAAACGCGAGCTTGCGCGCCTAGACTCCTTCCATGCCATCGACGATGGCGTACCGGATGCAACAACCCCGTTTATCAAGGAGTCGACCATGTCCCGTCTTACCGCCATCAAGCCCGAAGAAGCCACCGGCGCCGCCGCAGAAGTATTCGCGAAGATCCGCAAAGCCGTCGGCAAGGTGCCGAATGCTTACGCCACCATCGGCACGCATAGTCCCGAAGGACTTGCCTCGATTCTGGGCGTGGAGGCCGTGCTGGCCGGCGGCTCGCTCTCGAAAGCCGATATCGAAGCGATCAAGCTTGCCGTGAGCGAAGTGGCCGGTTGTGACTATTGCGTGGCGGCGCACACGCTGGCCGGCAAGTTCGCTGGTCTGTCGCCCGAAGCGATGAAGCAGGTCCGCGCGGGTGAGGCCACCGGCGACGAAAAGCGCGATGCGCTGGTGCGCTTTGTACGCACGCTGGTGCTCACACACGGCACGGTGCCGCAATCCGATGTGAACGCCGTCAAGGAAGCGGGCTACACGGAACGTCAGATCGTGGAAACCGCGTTGGCCATCGCGTCGATCACGTTCACGAATCTGGTGAATCGCGTGAACGATACGACGCTGGATTTCCCGGCTGTGGCTTGAGCGAGTGAGAGCAGGGCGCGTGTTTTGCAGCAGGCGCGCCCTGCCATCGACATAAACCGTGCCACGCGTGACGAATGCCGCCTCGACGAATTTCTTTGAATGTGTGCATATGCATACATAAACTGAAGCAGTGAACGCAGAGCTTCTGCAATCTCATGGAGAAAACACGATGAGCAGCATGAATACAGCGCGGGAAATCGTTTTGTGTCAGCCGGTGCGAACGGCCATCGGCGCATTCAATGGTTCGCTCAAAGGCGTGCCGGCCACGGAGCTGGGCGCGATTGCGGTGCGCGAAACGCTCGCGCGCGCGAAGCTCGATCCGGCCCTGCTCGGCTCGGTGGTGCTAGGCAATGTGATTCAGGCCGGCAACAAGATGAACCCCGCGCGTCAGGCGGAACTGGGCGGCGGCGTGCCGGTGCAGGTGCCCGCGCTCACGGTGAACCGCGTATGCGGTTCGGGCGCGCAGGCGATTGCGAGCGCGGCGCAGGAAATCCTGCTGGGTTTGACCGATGTCGCGCTTGCGGGCGGCATGGAGAACATGGACCGCGCGCCCTATCTGCTCGACGGTGGACGCTGGGGGTATCGCATGGGCAATGCCGAGGTGCACGACAGCATGTTGCGCGACGGTCTTGTCGATGCGTTTTCGGGTCAGCATTCGGGCTGGCATACCGAAGACCTCGTGACGAAGGCCGAACTCACGCGCGAGGAACAGGACCGTTGGGCCTCGCGCTCGCAGCAGCGCTTTGCTGCGGCGCAGGCGGCGGGGCGTTTCAAGGAAGAAATCGCTGCCGTGGAGATCAAGGGCCGCAAGGGCGTGGAGCGTTTCGACACCGACGAAGCGCCGCGCCCCGATACGACCTTCGAAACGCTGGCCAAACTCAAGCCCGCGTTTCGCCCCGACGGCACGATCACGGCGGGCAACGCGCCAGGGCTGAACAGCGCGGCGGCGGCGATGCTGGTGGCCGAGCGCGGTTTCGCCGAGGCACATAACCTCGCGCCAATGGTGCGGCTCGTCTCGTGGGGCGTGGCGGCGGTGGAGCCCGGCATGTTCGGCCTCGGTCCGGTGCCTGCCGTCCAACTGGCGTTGCAGCGCGCTGGCTGGTCGCTGTCCGATGTCGATCGCTTCGAGATCAACGAGGCTTTCGCGGCGGTGCCGCTCGCGGTGATGAAGCAACTGGGCATTCCCGACGATGTGGTCAACGTGGAAGGCGGCGCGATCGCGCATGGCCATCCGATCGGCGCGACCGGCGCGATCCTCGCGACGCGTCTTGCCTGGTCGATGCAGCGTGACGGCGTGCGCCGCGGCGTGGTGACCCTGTGCATCGGCGGCGGCCAGGGTATCGCGCTGGCGCTCGAGAAAGTATGATGGCCGCTCGCGTGCAGCGATGCGCGCGCCCGGAACATATGAAGCAAACGAAGCAATAACGGAAGGTGAACGGCGATGACGAAGCGAGTGACGCGCGAGGAATGCAACTGTTTTGCCCTGCGGCAGGCCGCGCGCTTCGTCACGCAGCTTTATGAGCGCCATCTTTCGCAGGCGGGCGTGACGGCGGCGCAATTCACGATTCTCTCGCGTCTCGCGGGCCGTCCCGACGCCACCGCCGCCGAGCTTTCCGATGACCTCGTGATGGACCGCACCACGCTCGTGCGTGCGCTCAAGCCCTTGCAGCGCGACGGCCTCGTGCTCACGGCGGCGGCGCAGCATGATACGCGCACGCTCGTGTACCGGCTCTCGGCGAGCGGCTTGCGGCGCTTCGACAAGGCGCATGCGCTGTGGCAGGACGCCCAGGCGGAATTCGAGCAGTACATGAAGCGCGACCGGGCGAAGGCCCTGCGCGCCGAACTCTTCGCGCTCACGCAGGCAGCAGCCTGAGGCACGGCACAACGCGTTGCGGCATCGCCGCGCTTACATCGCTTTCAACGCTCAGGCAGTAGCGCGGCCTCCGCACAACCCCCAGCGTCCCGATCCGGCGCGAAAATGGCATGATGCAGTTTCCAGAGTTCGACGCCACGCCGCCGGGTTCTCATGAAACGAAATCGACCGCCCTTGCCGCATTTCATGCGCGATACGTCGCATCCCGCGTGGCGCGACATTGCGTTGTCCGCGCTGCCGGTGGCGCTGTTCTGCATTGCCGTGATCGCGCTGGTCGTCTGGCTCGTCGATCCGGCGCCGCCGCGCGCCATCACCATCAGCGCGGGGCCGCGCGACAGTTCGTTCATGCAGATGGCGCAGGCGTACCGCACGATCCTCGCGCGCAACGGCGTGAAGCTCAAGATCCTCGAATCGGACGGTTCGGTCGAAAATCTGCAGCGCCTGCTCAATCCCAAGTCGCATGTCGATCTCGCCTTCGTGCAAGGCGGCATCGCGCAAGGCGTGAGTACGGATACGTTGATGTCGCTTGGCAGCGTGGCGTATCTGCCGATCGTGGTGTTTTATCGCGGTAGCGGACTCACGCAGTTATCCGAGCTGGACGGCAAACGCATTGCGATTGGCCGCGTGGGCAGCGGCACGCGCGAGCTGTCGCTGCGCCTGTTGCACGCGAACGGCATGGACCCCGGCGGCGACGCCACCTTTCTGCCGCTCGACGGCCTGGAGGCGGCCACCGCGCTGGTCTCGGATCGCGCCGATGCGGCCATGCTCAGCGGCGACTCCACCACACGCACGCTGATGCTGCGCCTCCTCAACATTCCCGGCATTTCGGTGATGAGTTTCGAGGAAACCTCGGCCTATACGCGCATCTTCCCGTATCTGGAAGGCGTCGATCTACCGCCCGGCGTGCTCGATCTGCGCCGCCGCGTGCCGCCGCAGACCGTGCATCTGGTGGGGCCGACAGTGGAGATCGTCGCGCGCAATACGCTGCACCCAGCGATCTCCGACCTCATCATCGAAGCCGCGAGCGAAGTCAATGGCGTGCCCGGTCTCTTGCAGCGCGCGGGCCAGTTCCCGAGTCCCGACGCGCACGATTTCCGTATCAGCGAGGACGCCACGCGCTATTACAAGTCGGGCAAGAGCTTCCTGTATCGCTCGCTGCCGTTCTGGCTCGCGAGCGTCGCGGACCGTTTGCTGGTCCTGCTGCTGCCGCTTGCGGTGCTGGTGTTTCCTGCGTTGCGTGCAATACCCGCGCTGTATCGCTGGCGGGTACGCTCGCGCCTTTATCGATACTACGGTGCGCTCATCGCCATCGAACGCGATGCGCTCAAACACACGAACGAGGACGAGCGCGTGGCGCTCATGAACGAACTCGACGAGATCGAAGGTTCGCTCAATACCTTGCGCATGCCGCTCGCCTATGCCGATGCTTTTTATGTGCTGCGCGAGCACGTTGGTTTCGTGAGGATGCATCTCACGCCCGCGCGTCGTCAGCCGGAAAACGCAACACATTGACGAAGGAAATGGGTTAATCGAAGGGCGTGTGAATATGGTTTTCATGCAACTCGAATTGTTTCGCACTCCGTTTTGATTGCGTCAATTGATGCGTTTTTGTAAACGGACAAACTTTAACGATTCGATGGTTGACACTTCGAGTCATACCCCTATATTTTGGCCCTGGTATCCGTTTGAAGTCGTGTGGCATCCAGGCGCATCAACCTAAGCAAACGTTAGCTCCGCAAGCAGGTATGCTGCAGTCCGGCGTCCTGAAAGACCTACCCGCAACGAGGAGGATCGATTCGTGAAATCGTCCGGTGTACGCCAGCATGCTGCCTGGCTCATGTGCGCCGCACTCGCGGCCGCACCGCTGTTCGTGGGGCCCAGCGGGCCCACTGCCGCGCTCGCGCAGAGCGCGGCGCATCTCTCCAACCAGCAACTCGATGCGCTTACCGCGCCCATTGCACTGTATCCCGACGCGCTGCTGGCCCAGGTGCTTATGGCCGCCACGTTCCCGCAGGACGTGCAGGCGGCAGCCGCATGGTCCAAGGCGAATTCGAAGATGCAGGGCGACGACGCCGTGAAGGCCGTGGCCTCCCAGCCGTGGGACCCCAGCGTGCAGTCGCTCGTCGCGTTCCCGCAAGTGCTGGCCACGATGGACTCCAAGCCCGACTGGGTCGCGCAGATCGGCAATGCGTTTCTTGCGCAGCCTGGCGACGTGATGGACTCCGTGCAGCGCCTGCGCGTGCAGGCGCAGAAGGCCGGCAACCTCAAGTCGAACGAACAGCAGAAGGTGGTGGTGCAGCCGGCTTCGAACACGTCCACCACACAGACCATCGTGATCGAGCCGGCCAATCCGCAAGTGGTCTATGTGCCGACCTATAACCCCACGGTCGTCTACGGCGCGTGGCCTTATCCGGCTTATCCGCCTGTGTACATGCCGCCGCCTCCGGGGTATGCGATCGCCACGGGCTTTGTGAGCGGGCTTGCGTTTGGCGCGGGCGTGGCGGTGGCCAATTCGCTGTGGGGCGGCTTCGGTTGGGGCTCGCATGACGTCAACATCAACGTCAATCGCTACAACAACATCAACGTCAACAACCGCATCAACACGAACGGCACGACCACCAACTGGAACCGCAACACCAATGTGGATCGGCGCCAGAACTTCAACCAGAACGTCAACCACGCGAACCTCAACGGCCAGCGCAACAATTTCCGCGGCTATGACCAGTCGCGTCAGCAGGCCGCGCAGACCTTGCAGAACCGCACCGGGCAGAACATGAACGGCAACGCCAGCCAGCGGCTGCAGGACATCCAGCACGGCGGCGGCAACCGGCCGGGCGCGGGCGGCCCAGGCGCGAACGGCACGCAGAACGCCAATCGCGGCAACGAGTTGAACAACCGTACGCAGAACGGCAACCGGCAAAACGACCTCAACAACCGTGCGCAGAACGGCAATCGCCAGAACGACCTCAGCAACCGTTCGCAGAACGCCAATCGCGACAACGCGTTGCGTGGTGCCGGCGATGGCAACAACGCACGCGCCGACACGCAGCGTGGCCAGCAAAGCCGCCAGGCCTTCCAGAACCGCGGTGGTGGCGGTGGTGGCTTCGGCGGTGGCGGCGGCGGTGGTGGCCGCCTGGGTGGTGGTGGTGGTGGCGGCGAACGCCACTTTGGCCGCCGTTGAACTTATAAGGAGTCTCGCGATGATCCGTATTCACGCACGCCGCCGCCTGTCGCAAGGCGCGCGACCTGCCGGGCTCGCCCGGCTCACTGCGGCGCTGGCGTTCGCGCTGTTCGCCGCACCCGCGTTGCTGGCCGTGCCCGGTGCGGGCGTGGCCTCGGCGCAGGCCATCTATCCCACGCCCGACGCCGCTGCGCAGGCGTTCACCGACGCGCTCGCCAGCAACGACCACGAAGCGATGAAGCATGTGCTCGGCAGCGACTTCCAGCACTTCATCCCCACGCAGAACATCGGCCAGGAGGACATCGACGACTTCCTCGGCGCGTGGTCCAAGGGCCACCAGATCGTGCCGGACGACAAGCCCGTCGCGGGCAAGGCCAGTGCGCATCTGGCTGTAGGCGACAGCGGCTGGACGCTACCGATACCGCTGGTGCAAAGCGGCAGCGGCTGGCGCTTCGACCCACGCGAAGGCGGCGTCGAACTGCTCACGCGGCGCATCGGCCGCAACGAGCGCGCGGCCATGCTCTCGTCGCTGGCCTATGTCGATGCGCAGAACGACTACCGCAAGCTCACGCAGCACTACGCCCAGCGCATCGTGAGCACGCCCGGCACGCATGACGGGCTGTACTGGCCGGTCGAGCCTGGCGAAGCTGAAAGCCCGCTCGGTCCGTTGGCCGAAGCCATGCTGCACAACTCGAAGCTCACGCCGCAGGAGGGCTATCACGGCTACCACTTCCGCATTCTCACGGCGCAAGGCTCGCACGCCGACGGTGGCGCGCGCAGCTACCTGGCGAATGGCGAACTGGCCAATGGCTTCGCGCTCGTGGCCTGGCCGGCTCAATACGGCAAAACGGGAGTGATGAGCTTTATCGTCAATCAGGACGGCAAGCTCTATCAGAAGAACCTCGGGCCGAACGGCGCAAAGACCGCCGCCGCGCTCAAGAGCTTCGATCCCGATCCGTCATGGCAAGCCACGGCGCCTTGAATCCCATCGCGCCAGCGAGCGCCGTGTAGCGAATACACGGCACGCTTGCAGCTAATCCACGCTGTTCATACCAGGCGCCTTCGGGCGCCTTTCTTTTTTCTGCTTCTTTCGCGTTGCGTCGCTGCGAGCCGCTGCGACACGCTTTGGGACGCTTGAACGCTCTTATCTTGTAAATCGGGCACAATCGGCTGGAAATGGAGGCTGCCAGCGCGTGGCCGCCTCCATCTCGCGGTTGGGGAAAGGGCGAAAGCGAGGCACTTTTTTGTTGGCAATTGATGCCGGGCACGCCGTTTGCTGTATCTGACCGCAAACTCTTATTCGTGTGGAGATAACGACATGCAACGACGCAACTTCATGCTTTCGGCAGCCGTAGCGCTTGCCTCCGGCGGTATGGCGCTCGCAGGCTGTACGACCACGGGCAATTCCTCCAATGCTTCGACGGATATGTCCAAGCGCCAGTCGATCGACGCCAACGTCAACGACGCCATGACGAAGCTGTATTCGACCGTCAACGGCTCGCGTGAACTGGTCGCGAAGTCGCGCGGCGTGCTGGTGTTCCCGTCGGTGCTGCAGGCGGGCTTCATCGTCGGCGCGCAGTACGGCGAAGGCGCGCTGCGCGTGGGCGGCGCGACGACGGGCTATTACAGCACCGTGTCGGGCTCGTTCGGCCTGCAGGCCGGCGCGCAGTCGAAGGCCATCATCTTCTGCTTCATGACCCAGGACGCGCTGGAAAAATTCCGCAGCACGGACGGCTGGGCGGCGGGCGCGGACGCTTCGGTCGCGCTCGTGACGGTCGGCGCGAACGGCGCTGTCGATACCAACACGGCGACGCATCCCGTGGAAGTCTTCGTGATGACCAACGCAGGCCTGATGGCGGACGTCTCGCTCGCGGGCACGAAGGTCACGCGTCTGAAGATCTAAGGCGCGACTCGCGTGTAGATTTGCGCGGCGCGCTGGTTTGAGCGCCGCACAGTGAAGTGATGAGAAAGGGCAAGGCCGGTGGCCTTGCCCTTTCTATTTTTGGCGTTGGAGATCAGCTATTCAGCACCCCGAACTCTTCACCCGCTCAACCTCCAGCCCGAACACCGGACGCAACCGCGTGCCGACCACATTCCCCGTGAAGGCGCACACGAGCCACAGCCAGCCGTGCAGGCTGCCCGACACGATCCCGCTGAAATACGCGCCGATATTGCAGCCATACGCCAGGCGCGCGCCGTAGCCAAGCAGCAGCCCGCCGATCACCGCCGCCGCGAGCGAGCGCAGCGGAATGCGCCACACGGGCGCATAGCGTCCCGCAAGCGAGGCCGCGGCCATCGCGCCCAGCACAATGCCGATATCCATCACCGTGGTGACATCGTGGCTGGCGGGCGCGGCGAGCGCCGCCGCATTCGGCCCGGCCATCCAGTACTTCCAGTTGGCCACGTCGATGCCGAGTGTGGCGAAGCCCTTGGCCCCCCACAGCGCGAACGCCGAAGTCACGCCCCACGGCCGGCCCGACAACGCGAGCGTGGCGAAGTTGAGCACCGCGAGCGCGACGGCGCCGGCCAGCAGCGGCCACGGACCATGCAGCCACGGCGAGGCATGCGGCGCGCGCTCCGGCTGGTTGACGAGGCGGCCGTGGCGGCGCTTTTCGATTGCCACGGTCAGCGCGGCAATCGCCGCAAACACGGCGAGGTTGAGCGCGATCGCGGGCGCGACGCCCAGTGTATTGACGAGCGAGACGGGCTTGAGCTGCGGCATCGACGTCCAGAATGGCATGTGCGCCGTGGCGACCACCGAGCCGACGATAAATGCAATCAGCGTGACGACCATGCGCGTGCTGCCGCCGCCCACGGTGTACAGCGTGCCCGAGGCGCAGCCGCCGCCCAATTGCATGCCGATGCCGAACAGAAACGCGCCGACGATCACCGACGTCCCCGCAGGCGACACCAGCCCGACCACCGGATGGCCGAACAGCGATCCCGCCGATAGCGCCGGAAAGAACAGCAGCACGCCGATGGCGAGCATGACCATCTGCGCGCGCAGACCCGCGCCGCGCCCATCGGCGATAAACACGCGCCACGCCGAGGTAAAGCCGAACGCCGCGTGATAGAGCGTCATGCCAAGCAGCGCGCCCACCACGTAGAGCGAGGCCTGGCGGGCGCTGACCGTCTGCGCCAGATAGACGGCGCCGAGCGCGACGAGCAGCAGCGCCAGCGCGAGCGGTTTCGGATTGATGGAGTCGAGACGGCGCGGCGCGCGCGCCAGCGGCGAGGAGAGGTCGGACATGATGGGAGCAGCGGGAAAGCGGCGTCGAGGCAGCATAAAGGCGTGAAAAACAAGCCAAAAAACGCCAGAAAAGCCGCACAGGTCAAAAAAATGAAAGGAAAACGATAGCACGAAACGCATAACGGGCCGCCGGGCTACCCGCGCCGCTCTCATGGATATCCCCTATGCGCCTTCGCTGTGCTGCTGCCGATAGGACGAAACGAAGAGCACGAATGCGCAACGCAAAAGAAGTGACGCAAAGAAGCCAACAAGCGACGCCCCTCAAAGCGATCGCGGACAAATACGCCAGGAGACCGGACCACATGCTCAGGAACATCACGATTCGCGGAGGGCTTACCCTCGTCATCGGCATCTTTGTCGCCTTCTTGCTGGTCGTGATCGGCGTGGCCTACGGCGCGCTGAAGCTGACCAACGAGAGCCTGCTCGACACCCAGCGCAGCGCGCAATCGCTCGCCGCGCTCAAGACCAGTTCGGAGCGGCTCTTGCAGGTGCGCCTGGCGCTGGGCGGCTACGAGACGCTCTTTAGCGTCGGCAAGTCCACTGAGGGCATGCTCGAACAGGCGCACAAGATCCTCGCCGATTCGAACAAGGATTTCGCGCAGTACAGCGCCGGCCCGTTCGCCGATAACGACGAAGCGCGCCTTGCGCAGACCGTTGCGCAGGCCCGCACGGCGCTGGTCGAGCAGGCGCTCGAGCCGGAGTACAAGGCGCTCGTCGACAACGACTTCAACACCTTCCGCACCATCCAGGGCGAAACCGCCGACCGTTACTACGGCACCTACGCGAAGGCCATCGACGCGCTGGAGGACTGGCAGGATGCGCGCGAGCAGCGCAACGCCGATACGGCGGCGACGCGCTTTCGTATTTCGCTGATCGTGTTCGGCGTGATCGGCGCGGTGGGCGTGGCGATCGGTCTGATCGCGCGCGGCGCGCTGGCGGCGGCCGTCGTCAAGCCCGTCGATACGGCGATTCGCCATTTCCAGCGCATCGCCGCAGGCGACCTGACCGTGGACGTGCGCGTGCGCTCGAACAACGAGATGGGGCAACTGCTGGGCGCGCTTGCGCAGATGCGTGAAGCGCTGATCGGTACGGTCGCGCGCGTGCGCGGCAGCACCCAGGAAATTACGCTCGGCGCCAATCAGATCGCGGCGGGCAATGTCGATCTGTCGAGCCGCACCTCGCAGCAGGCGGCCGCGTTGCAGGAAACCGCCGCGAGCCTGGAGCAGCTTTCGGCGGCGGTGCGCCAGAACACGGCGGGCGCGCAGGAGGCCAGCGGCCTCGCGCAGGGCGCGCTCAGCACGGTCTCGCGTGGCGCGGACGTGGTCGCGCGCGTGAACGAGACGATGAGCGACATCTCGTCGTCGTCGCGCAAGGTCGAGGAAATCACCGGCATCATCGAAGGCATTGCGTTCCAGACGAATATTCTCGCGCTCAACGCCGCCGTCGAGGCGGCGCGCGCGGGCGAGGAAGGGCGCGGCTTCGCCGTGGTGGCGCAGGAGGTGCGCAGCCTCGCGCAGCGCTCCGGCACGGCGGCCAAGGAGATCAAGGAGCTGATCGCGGCTTCGGTGGCGACCGTCGGCACGGGCGCGCGGCTCGTCGAGGAGGCGCGTCACACGATGGGCGAGGCGCGCGACGCCGTTGCGCGCGTGAGCCACATCATGGGCGAAATCACGGCGGCGACTCACGAGCAGAGCGACGGCATCGAGCAGGTCAACCGCGCCGTCGCGCAGATCGACGAGGTCACGCAGCGCAACGCGGCGCTCGTGGAAGAGGCGGCAGCTTCCGCGCAATCGCTGGAATCGCAGGCCGATGCATTGCGCGAGGCGGTTTCCGTGTTCCATCTGGGCGAGGGCGCGGCTGCGCGCGCGGCGTCCCACGGCGGCCACGAGGCCGCAACGGGCGTGAGAACGGCGGCGTTCGCGTGATTCCAGCAGGGTTCGCCTTAACCTCAGGTTATATCCCCCGATCGATTCGCAATTGAGTTCCTTTTTTTGCCCGGCGAGACTGATGTAGCGGTCCGCCGGGGCGGACTAAAAAGGAACAGAAAAAGCGGGAACGACGGGATATGCGAATTTGCGTGCTGGGCGGCGGAGTGATCGGGGTCACGACCGCGTATTTTCTTGCCCGCGATGGACATCAGGTGACGCTCGTGGAGCGTCACGCGGACGTGGCGCAGGAGACCAGCCACGCCAACGGCGGCCAGTTGAGCTACAACTACGTCGCGCCGCTGGCCGACCCTTCGGTGCTGCCGAAGCTGCCGCAATGGCTTTTTTCAAGCGATGCCGCGCTGCGTTTCGTGCCGCGTCTGGACCCCCGTCAATGGCACTGGTGCGCGGCATTTCTGCGTGCCTGCACGCGCGCCCGCAGCCGCGCCACCACGGCGGAACTCCTCGGGCTGGGTTTTCTCAGTCAGCGCCTCATGCACGAGATAGTTGCGCGCGAAACCATCGCCTTCGATTATGTGCGCAACGGCAAGCTCGTGGTGTTTCGCGATCAGGATGGCTTTGAGGGCGCGCGTCGCCAGGCCGACTATCAGGCTCAACTGGGCTGCGAGCAGCATGCGCTCGATGGCGCGGCGTGTGTCGCGCTGGAACCGGCGCTTGCGCATATCGGCGGAGAAATCGCGGGCGGTATTCACACGCCGGGCGAGGAAGCCGGCGATTGCGACAGCTTTACGCGCGGTCTCGCGCGCGCGGCGCAACGTGATGGCGTGGATCTGCGCGTCGCCACCGAATTCTCCGGACTACGAACCAAGGGGCGGCAGGTCGAAGCGGCTATGACGTCGGCGGGCGCCATTGAGGCTGATGCCTTCGTCGTGTGTCTGGGCATGCAGAGCCAGCCCTTGCTGAATTCGCTCGGCGTGCGCGTGCCGATGTATCCACTCAAGGGCTACAGCCTCACGCTGCCCGGCGCGAATGCGCAAGGCGCGCCGCGCCTTTCGGTCACCGACGCCCATCACAAGGTGGTCTATGCGCCACTTGGCGAGCGCTTGCGCATTGCGGGTATGGTCGATCTCACGGGTATGAGCGCGCATGCCGATCAGGCGCGCATCGCGCTGCTCACGCGGCAGGCGCGCGAGACTTTTCCGGAGGCCGGCGATTACAGCGCGGCTCAGACGTGGACCGGCATGCGGCCGGCCACACCCGACAGCAAGCCATTGATCGGCGCGACGCATTTTCGCAATCTGTGGATGAACACCGGGCACGGCGCGCTGGGCTTCACGCTTGCCTGCGGCAGCGCGCAACTGCTGGCGGATATGCTCGCTCAGCGCGCCTTGCCACTCGACAGCGACGCGTTTGCGCCGGCGCGCTGAACGTTTTTACGCTTCACACGCGGTCTATCGACGTTTTTCATTAGGTTTCTCACTACACGCTGGGAGTCAAGCACGATGAACACAGGTAAAACGATCGCGGCGCTGGCCGTTGGTTTCGCCACGCTGGTCACGATGACGAATGCGGCGCGCGCGGACGAACTCACGGGCACGCTCAAGAAAGTGCATGACGGTGGCGTGATTTCGCTTGGTACGCGTGAATCGTCGATTCCGTTTTCGTATTACGACCAGAACCAGAATGTGATCGGCTATTCGCAGGAGATCGCGCTCAGGATCGTCGATGCGATCAAGCAGAAAACCAATACGCCCAATCTCAGGGTCAAGACGATTCCGATCACCTCGCAGAATCGCATTCCGCTCGTGCAGAACGGCACCATCGACCTTGAATGCGGCTCGACCACCAATACGTTCGAGCGCCAGAATCAGGCGGCGTTTTCGAACAGCATCTTTCTCTATGGCATCCGCTTTATCACGCGCAAGGATTCGGGCGTGAAGGACTTCCCCGATCTCGCGGGCAAGACCGTGGCGACCACGGCGGGCACCTCGGATGAACGCATGCTGCGCAAGATGAACGAAGAGAAGCACATGAATATGACGATCATCAGCGCAAAAGATCACGCTGAGTCGTTCCTCAACGTCACGACCGGGCGCGCGGTGGCCTTCGTCATGGACGAGCCGCTGCTCTATGGCGAGCGCGCGAAGACAAAGAATCCGCAGGACTATGTGGTGACGGGCACGCCGCCAGTGTCGGAAAACTACGCCTGCATGTTGCGGCGTGACGATCCGCAGTTCAAGGCGCTCGTCGATGAAACGGTCGCGAAGATGCAGACCTCGGGCGAGATGGCGAAGCTTTACACCAAGTGGTTCACGCAGCCGATTCCGCCGACCGGCATGAATCTCGACTATCCGCTTTCGCAGCAGATGAAGGACCTGTTCGCGCATCCGAACGACAAGGCGCTCGATTGATACGGTCGATGCCTGGGTAAAGCCAAAAAGAAAATGCCGCAGTCCTGTGAAGGAGTGCGGCATTGTCATTGCGCGGCGAACTGAGCCGCGCGGTACTACATATTCGTTGGTAGGCTCGATTGGATTCGAACCAACGACCCCCACCATGTCAAGGTGGTGCTCTAACCAACTGAGCTACGAGCCTGTTGAGAGCGCGAATTATAGAGAGGCCCTCGCAGCCTTGCAAGCCCTTTTCGCAAAATGTTGAAAAAAACTTTGGGCGCGCTTTTGGGTGCATGACCCTCAGCGCTTCGCGCCGTCCTCTGCCGCTTCAAGTGCCGCCTCCATTTCCTGCGCCGCGCGCTGCAATTCGGGCACGAAGCGGCGCACGGCTTCCGCGGGGTTGATCGCCTGCTCCAGATAGATCACATTGAGGCTGGCGATCACGCGGCCATGCGCGCCGATCGCCACCGCGAGTGCGCCGATCTTGCGCTGGTCGGCCCAGTCGCCGTGGTTCGAGCCAAAGCCATCGGCCAGGGTCTGGCGCACGAGGTTGCGAATGAAGGCCGGGTCCGCGGCCAGCTTCTGCTGTTGCTCGCCGCCCGCGCCCGCGCGCAGCATGTCGAGAATGTCTTCGCGCTGCGCCTCGGGGCAGTGCGCGAAATAGGCGCGGCCCGCGGCCGTGAGCAGCATCGGCAGACGGCGGCCCACCATCGCGCGGTGAAATGACAGCGGACTGAAGCGATGCGTGGTCTCGCGGATGATCATGGCCTCGCCGTCGGGCGTGGTGAGATCGGAGGGCCACACGATACGCTGCATCATCTGACCCATGATGGGCGGTGCGATCGTGGCGATCAGTTCGTCGTCGGTGAAGCCTTCGCTCAATGCGCGCACGTTCATCGTCAGGCGAAAGCTGTCGTCCGAGGCGCTGCGCCGCACGAGATTTTCTTCCACCAGCGTTTCCAGCAAACGTCGCACGGTGGTGCGGTGCAGGCCCGTGGCTTCGCTTAGCTGCTGGCTCGTCGCGCGGCCGTTCTCCATCGCGTTGAGCGCGCGCAACACCTGCAGGCCGCGCGCGAGACCTCGCACGTTTGCATACTTAGTCATCTAAAAATCTCTTTTAAATCAATCATGTGCATTCTATGCACATTTCTCTCAAATTGTTGAGCGCGTGTCGCGGCGAACCTAGACTCGCATTCATGCCTTGCATGAGATCGCCCCGACCAAGGGCGACTGACACGGAGACAACATGAACACCCCTCCCGCAGCAGCGGACGCTGTCCGCTTGCGCCAGCGCGCCACCGATGTCGCCATCATCGGCGCAGGCCCGGTCGGCCTGATGATCGCCAATATCCTCGGTTTGCAGGGCGTGCGCGTCACGCTCATCGAAAAGCTTGAACAGATTATCGACTATCCGCGCGCAATTGGTTTGGATGACGAAGCATTGCGCGTGTTCCAGTCGATCGGGCTTGCCGATGCGTTGCTGCCGCATACCACGCCCGACCACTGGATGCGCTTCGTCACGAAGGACGGCCATTGCTTTGCGTCCATCGAGCCGCGCACCGACGAATTCGGCTGGCCGCGCCGTAACGCCTTTATCCAGCCGCTGGCGGATCGTGTGCTCTATGAAGGGCTCGCGCGTTTCGAGCACGTCGAGGTGATGCTGGGCACCAGCGTGAACGGCTTTGCGCAGGACGCGCAGGGCGTATCGATCGACGTGACGGGCGCGGATGGCGAGCGTCGCACGATACGCGCGGCGTATATGGTGGGCGCGGACGGCGGCAACAGTTTCGTGCGCCGCGCGCTGAACGTGCCTTTCGAAGGCCGCACCAAGCCGAATCAATGGATCGTGGTGGACGTGCGCAACGATCCGATTGGCTCGCCACACATCTATATGCATTGCGATCACGAGCGCCCTTATGTATCGGCGGCGCTGCCGCACGGCATTCGCCGCTTTGAATTCATGGTGATGCCAGGCGAGACCGAGGAAGAACTGTCGAAGCCCGAAAACATGGCCGCGCTAATCCGCAAGGTGGTCGCGGACCCGGACAAGGTCGATTACATCCGCAAGCGCGTCTATACGCACAACGCGCGGCTGGCCGGGACGTTCCGCGTAGACCGCGTTCTGCTGGCGGGCGACGCCGCGCACATCATGCCGGTATGGCAAGGCCAGGGCTATAACAGCGGCATTCGCGATGCCAACAATCTGGGCTGGAAACTCGCGATGGTCGCGAAGGGGCTTGCCGATGGCCGCCTGCTCGATACCTATACCGTCGAGCGGCGCGCGCATGCGCGTTCGATGATTCATCTATCCGAAGTCGCGGGCGACATCTTCGCGCCCAATACGCGATTCGGCGCGCGCTTTCGCGATGCGTTTGTGAAGTCGATGAACGTGTTCCCTGCTGTGAAGCGCTATTTCGTCGAGATGCGCTTCAAGCCGATGCCGCGTTACGAAGCGGGCGTCGTGCTGTTGCCGGAACCGAAGCCGACGGGTGGCTGGCTCGCGCGCAGGCTCGAACGCGGCGGCGCTTCAGCGCCAGGCCGCCTGCTGGGTCTGATGAGCCAGAAGCGCGATTCGCTGCTTGGGCGCATCGCATATGGGCGCGATCCGCTGGCGGCGTCGCCGGTGGGCCGGATGTTTATCCAGCCTCGTGTGCGCCTGAGCGATGGCCGCGTGGTGCGCCTGGACGATGCGATCGGCCAGGGCTTTGCGGTGCTCGCCTGGGGCGCGGATCCAACCTTCGGTCTAACGCCGCAGGCGCGTGCGTTGTGGGAGCGGCTAGGCGCGCGCTTTGTCTTTGCGAAGCCCGACGTGCAACTCGATTACGCCGATGACGTGCCCGAAGGCGTGCTCGCGCTGGGCGACGTTCAAGGGCGCTTGAAGGACTGGTTCAGCCGCTTGCCGGAATCAGTCGTGCTGCTGCGTCCGGATCGCTTCGTGGCGGGCGTGTGCACGCCGCAACAGGTATCCGACGCCATCGTCGAACTCGCGGGCAAGCTTGGGATGAGCGAAATCGCCGTGCGTGACGCGGCCCCGCAACATCGTCTGGCGCGCGAAAACGCCGCCGTCGCGCACGCAGCCTGAGCAGGAGCCGCACCTTGAATTCCAGTATGCCGATCCACCTCGAATGCCTCTCTCACACGCCGCTGCACGGCTACTTCGATCCAGAGCCGCACATAGTGGCCGAAGTCGAGCGCGTGGGCCGCGCTGCGCGCGAACGCGTCGAGGCCTTCCAGCCCGATCTGATCGTTGCGTTCGCACCCGATCATTTCAATGGTTTTTTCTATGACGTGATGCCGCCGTTCTGCATCGGCGCGAAGGCGCAGGCAATCGGCGATTTCAAGAGTCTTGCGGGCGCGCTGCCGGTGCCGGAAAAGCTCGCTCACGCGCTGGCTGAAAGCGTGCTTGCTGCCGATATCGACGTGGCGCTGTCCTATCGCATGCAGGTCGATCACGGCTGCGCGCAGGCGCTCGAAGTGCTTACGGGCGGCCTCGATCGCTATCCGGTGATTCCGGTCTTCATCAACTCCGTGGCGCCGCCGATGGCGACGCTGCGCCGCTCGCGTCTGCTGGGCGATGCGATCGGGCGCTTCATGGCGAGCACGGGCAAGCGCGTGCTGGTGGTGGGCTCGGGCGGCATATCGCACGAACCGCCTGTGCCAGAGCTGTTCGACGCCACGCCCGAAGTAGCCGAGCGCCTGATAGCAGGCCGCAACCCGTCCGCTCAATCGCGCGACGCGCGCCAGGCGCGCACGGTGGCCGCGGCGCAGGCATTCACGAAAGGCGACAGTCATCTGCATCCGCTCAATCCCGAATGGGACCGCGCGTTTCTCGACCGGCTCGCGTCGGGCGAATTGACCGCCGTGGATGGCATGACCAACGCCGCGATCACGCGCGACGGCGGCAAGTCCGCGCATGAAATCCGCACATGGGTGGCGGCGTTTGGCGCGCTCGCGGCGTATGGCCCATATCGCGCGTCGCTCGATTATTACCGCGCGATTCCCGAATGGATCGCAGGCTTCGCCACCATGCATGCCATGCCCGCGCACGCGGCCTGAACGTGTCGAAACAGGAGAAGGTTATGACCGATCCCAAACTTATCGCGGCGCTGGCCGCGCGTCTGCGCGAAGCCGAAGCCTCGCGCGGCGTGATCGAACCGGTGCGCGGCCAGATCGCCATCGACGACATTGCCACGGCCTACGCCGTGCAGCAGGCCAACGTCGATCTGCGCGTGCGCAACGGCGAGCGCATCGTGGGCCGCAAGATCGGCCTCACGTCGCTCGCAGTCCAGCAGCAACTGGGCGTCGATCAGCCCGATTTTGGCGCGCTGTTCGCGTCGATGGCCTCTGGCGACGGCGAGCCGATTTCGCTTGCGCAACTGATCCAGCCGAAGGTGGAGGCGGAAATCGCCCTCGTGCTCGAACGCGATCTCACGCATGAAAAGCACACCTTCGTCGATATCCTGCGCGCGAGTGCGTATGCACTGGCCGCGATCGAAGTCGTCGATAGCCGCATCCAGAACTGGGATATCCGCTTTGTCGATACGGTCGCCGACAACGCATCGAGTGCGCGTTTCGTGGTGGGCAGCCGCCCGGTGCCGCTTTCGCAGCTTGATCTTGCCGCCTGCGCGATGACGCTTTCGCGCGATCAGGAAGTGCTCTCGCGCGGGAGCGGCGCCGCATGTCTGGGCAATCCGCTCAACGCGGCCGTGTGGCTCGCCGATCGCATGGCGCAGCTTGGCACGCCGCTGCGCGCTGGCGACGTGGTGCTCACCGGCGCGCTCGGCTCGATGGTCGCCGTGAAGGAACCCGGCACTTTTACCGCGCAGATCGACGGCCTCGGCAGCGTTCGCGCGACTTTCACCGCTTGAAACAGGGACTCAAATGGCTTCCGACAAACTCAAGGCCGCGATCATCGGCTCCGGCAATATCGGCACGGACCTGATGATCAAGATCATGCGCCACAGTCAGCATCTGGAGATGGCGGCGATGGTCGGCATCGATCCCAACTCCGATGGCCTTGCGCGCGCGGCGCGCCTGGGCGTGGCGACCACCCATGAAGGCGTGGAAGGGCTCACGCGTCTGCCCGTGTTCGACGATATCGATTTCGTGTTCGACGCGACTTCGGCGGGCGCGCATGTGAAGAACGATGCGCTGCTGCGCAAGCTCAAGCCTTCTATTCGCATGATCGATTTGACGCCCGCCGCAATTGGACCGTATTGCGTGCCGGTGGTGAATCTGGACGCGCATATCGATGCGCCCAATGTGAATATGGTCACGTGCGGCGGCCAGGCGACGATTCCGGTTGTGGCGGCGGTGTCGAAAGTGGCGAAGGTGCACTACGCGGAAATTGTTGCATCGATCAGCAGTAAATCGGCGGGGCCGGGCACGCGCGCCAATATCGACGAATTCACGGAAACGACCTCGAAAGCGATCGAGGCCGTAGGCGGCGCGGCAAAAGGCAAAGCCATCATTGTGCTCAATCCCGCCGAGCCGCCGGTCATGATGCGCGACACGGTTTATACGCTTTCCGCGCTGGCGGATCGTGAAGCCGTGGAGCGGTCGATCGAAGAAACCGTAGCGAAAGTACATGCCTATGTGCCGGGTTATCGCCTGAAGCAAAAGGTGCAATTCGATGAAATTCCCGCGAGTGCACCTTTGCATATTCCGGGCCTTGGTTCATTCAGCGGCCTGAAGACGTCGGTGTTTCTCGAAGTGGAAGGCGCCGCCCATTATCTGCCTGCGTATGCGGGCAATCTCGACATCATGACTTCCGCCGCGCTCGCTACCGCCGAGCGTATGGCGCAGACGCTCTTGAGCGTGCAGGGAGCGTAAAGCAATGAGCAAGAAACTCTATATCTCCGACGTCACGCTGCGCGACGGCAGCCACGCGATTCGACATCAATACTCGATCCAGAATGTGCAGGACATCGCGCGTGCGCTGGATAAAGCCAAAGTCGATTCGATCGAAGTCGCGCACGGCGACGGTCTGCAAGGTTCGAGCTTCAACTATGGCTTCGGCGCGCATAGCGATCTGGAGTGGATCGAAGCGGTGGCGGATGTGGTGAAGCACGCGCAGATTGCGACGCTGCTGCTGCCCGGCATCGGCACGATTCACGATCTGAAGGCGGCTTACGACGCGGGCGCGCGCATCGTGCGCGTCGCGACCCATTGCACGGAAGCGGATATTTCGAAGCAGCATATCGAATACGCGCGCGAGCTGGGAATGGATACCGTCGGTTTTCTGATGATGAGCCACATGACCACGCCGGAGAATCTGGCGGTTCAGGCGAAGAAGATGGAAAGCTACGGCGCGACCTGTATTTATGTGGTCGATTCGGGTGGTGCGTTGACCATGAACGACGTGCGCGACCGCTTTCGCGCGGTAAAAGACGTGCTCAAGGCGGAAACGCAAACGGGTATGCACGCGCATCACAATCTCTCGCTGGGCGTGGCGAATTCGATCGTCGCAGTGGAGGAAGGTTGCGACCGCATCGATGCATCGCTTGCTGGCATGGGTGCGGGTGCGGGCAACGCGCCGCTCGAAGTGTTCATCGCCGCCGCTGAACGCATGGACTGGAATCACGGCACCGATCTCTACACGCTGATGGACGCCGCCGACGACATCGTGCGCCCATTGCAGGATCGGCCGGTGCGAGTGGATCGCGAAACACTCGCGCTTGGATATGCGGGCGTTTATTCGAGCTTCCTGCGTCACTCCGAAGTCGCCGCGAAGAAATACGGCCTGAAAACCGTGGATATTCTGGTCGAACTGGGTAAGCGCCGCATGGTGGGCGGTCAGGAAGACATGATCGTGGACGTTGCGCTGGATTTGAAACAGCGCACCGAATCTGCCGTGAAGTAAAAACATACGCCGCGTGTCGCATCAAGCAACTCGCGGCGTTGTTACGTAGTACTGGAAATAACCATGACTAGCTGCCGAAAGAGCGGCCGACAAAACACATTGGAGACTTTTCACATGACGTCACGAATTAACGGTGCCGGAGGAAGCAACAAGGCGACGATCGGCTTATGCCTGGCCATTGCGTTGCTGGAAGGGTTGGACCTGCAATCGGCGGGCGTTGCCGGGCCGCGCATGGCAAAGGAGTTTTCGCTCGCCGTGGCACAGATGGGCTGGGCGTTCAGCGCGGGCGCGATCGGCCTGTTGCCGGGCGCGGCGCTCGGTGGGTGGCTGGCCGACCGCTTCGGGCGCAAGCGCGTATTGATGGCGTCGGTCACGCTGTTTGGCCTCTTCTCGCTCGCGACCACGCTGGTCTGGAACTTCGAGGGCCTGCTGGTCGCGCGCCTGTTGACGGGCCTGGGGCTGGGCGCGGCAATGCCCAATCTCATCGCGCTGTGTTCCGAAGCCGCGGGTCCGCAGCAGCGCAGCACGGCGGTGGGCGCCATGTATTGCGGCATGCCGTTCGGCGCGGCCATTGCGGCGGTCATCGGCATGCTGGGCGCGAGCCCGACGAGCTGGCGCGATGTGTTTTACGTCGGCGGCCTGGGGCCGATTGTGATGGTGCCGCTGCTCGGCGTGTTTCTGCTCGAGTCGCAGCAGTTCGTGGCGGCGCGCGCGGCGCAGGCAACGCGTGAAAGCGTACCCGGTGTGAGCGAAGCACTGTGGCGTCATGGCCGCGCGCGCATCACGCTCGCGCTGTGGATCAGCTACCTCGGCACGCTGATCGTGCTGTATTTCCTGATGAACTGGCTGCCTTCGATGGTGCTCTCGCGTGGCCTCACACGCGTGCAGTCGAACATCGTTCTGATGATGTTCAACATCGGCGGCGGTATCGGTGCCGTTGCGATCGCAACCATCATGGATCGCTTCGGCCGACGCCGCACGGTGATCGGCATGTATGCGGGCATTGCGCTGGTGCTGGCCGGGCTGTCGGGCGCTGGCGGCGCGGTGTCGATGGCGTGCGGCGGCCTGCTTTGCGGGCTATTTCTCGTCGGCGCCCAGTCGGCGCTTTACGCGCTTGCGGGCCACGCGTATCCCACCGAAGTGCGTGGCACAGGCGTGGGCGCAGCGGTGGCGGTCGGGCGGCTCGGCTCGATTCTCGGGCCGCTAGTGGCCGGGCAATTGTTCGCACTGGGGCAGAGCGCTTCGATGCTGGTCGCGGCGAGCATTCCGCTGTGCGTAATCGCGGCGCTTGCGGCATCGACAGTGGTGGGCGCATTCGCGCCGCGCCGCGCAACCGGCGTGCAAGGCATTTGAGATTTTTGGCGGAGCAGGCGAGCGCCTGTTCCATGAGGGATTGGCGGTTTTAACTGCAAGGACATCATCATGAATGCAACGGCAAACACGATTACGGAAGCCTCCACGAGCCAGTTCGCTCGCGTGAAAGACGGCGAACTCGAACTGCAGATTCACTACAACGACACCGGTGCAGGCGCGCCGAATGCAAACGGCGAAACCGTCGTGATGCTGCACGGTTCCGGTCCGGGCGCGAGCGGCTGGGCTAACTTCAACCGCAACGTCGAACCGCTCGTCGCGGCGGGTTATCGCGTGATCCTGATGGACTGCCCGGGCTGGAGCAAGAGCGATCCGATCGTCTGCACGACGTCGCGTTCCGACTTGAATGGCCGCGTGCTCAAGGGCCTGCTTGACACGCTTGATATCGAGCGCGTACATATCCTGGGCAACTCGATGGGCGGGCATAGCGCGGTGGCGTTTGCGCTGGCGAATCCGCAGCGCGTTGGCAAGCTCGTGCTGATGGGCGGGGGCACCGGCGGCCCGAGCAACTTCATGCCGATGCCCACCGAAGGCATCAAACTGCTGCAAGGCCTGTATCGCGAGCCGAGCATCGAAAACCTCAAGCGCATGATGAATGTGTTCGTCTATGACGCAAGTGCGCTGACCGACGAACTGATGCAGGCGCGGCTCGACAATATGCTCGCGCGCCGCGATCACCTTGAAAACTTCGTGAAGAGCCTTGCGGCGAATCCGAAGCAGTTCACCGACTACGGTCCGCGTCTTGGCGAGATCGCCGCGCCGACGCTCGTAATCTGGGGCCGCGACGATCGCTTCGTGCCGATGGATATCGGCTTGCGTTTGCTCGCGGGCATGCAGAACGCGCAACTGCATGTGTTCAACCATTGCGGCCACTGGGCGCAGTGGGAGCACGCGGACGCGTTCAATCGCATGGTGCTGGATTTCCTGCGCCATTGATGCGGTTTTAAAGTCGTAACGGCGCGCGCGAGTGATTCGTGAATGAGCACGACCGCGCGCCGCTCCGACGAGCGGCGTACACTGGACGCAGCCGTGGGCGCGGCTATGCGCACTGCATGTACGCGCCCGATGGCCAGCATGTCCAACCGTATTCATCGGGAACGCCATGAAGAAACTGGTCAATCAGCCGTCCGACGTCGTGCGCGAAATGCTCGAAGGCATCGCGCTGCAAGATCCCCATATTGTCATCCTCGGCGATGAAAACGTGCTGGTGCGCCGCGATATTCCGGAGCCGCAGGCGCGCGCGGTCGCGCTGATCTCGGGCGGTGGCAGCGGCCACGAACCGGCGCACGGCGGCTACGTGGGGGCGGGCATGTTGAGCGCGGCCGTGTGCGGCGAAGTGTTCACTTCGCCGCCAACCGACGCCGTGCTCGCAGCGATCCGCGCGACGGCGGGCCCGAAGGGCGCGCTCCTGATCGTCAAGAACTACACGGGCGACCGCCTTAACTTTGGCCTTGCCGCCGAACTCGCGCGAGCGCAGGGCATTCCCGTCGAAGTCGTGACCGTGGCCGACGATGTTGCGTTGCGTGCTCACGCGGAAAAACATCAGCGGCGCGGCATCGCGGGCACGGTGCTGATCCACAAGATCGCGGGCGCGGCCGCCGCGCGCGGCGCGTCGCTCGACGTGGTGGCGGCGACGGCGCGCGAGGCGGCGGCGAACCTGGGCACGATGGGCGTGGCACTCGACGGCTGCACGCTGCCGGGTGTGGCGCAATCGAGCTTCACGCTCGCGGACGACGAAATCGAACTCGGCTTGGGGATTCACGGCGAAAAAGGCGTGGAACGCAGCGCACCGTTGCCCGCCGATGCGCTGACCGAAGCGCTGCTCGTGAACATTCTCGAAGACCTGGCCATCAAGCGCGGCGAGCGCGTGGTGCTGCTCGTCAACGGCCTGGGCGCGACGCCGCAGATGGAACTCGATATCGTGCTGCGCGCGGCTTACGCCAGCTTGCGGCGGCGTGAGGTGCAGGTTGAGCGAGTGTGGGCGGGGACGCTGTTATCGGCGCTCAATATGCCGGGGTGTTCGATTTCGCTGATGCGTGTCGACGACAGCCGGCTCGCGCTGCTCGATGCGGCCACCGCGGCGCGTGCGTGGCCCGGCAAAGGCTGCATCAATCCGACGATCCGGCTGGATGTTGTTTCTCACATTCATGAGGATTCCATATTGAAGCCGCTGGATGCTTCGCGTGCGGCCTGGGCGGCGCGGGTGAAGGCGGCTTTGGATGCGGTTGCGCAGGCGTTAGTGCACAACGAGGCGCGTTTGACGGAGCTTGATGCGCTGGCCGGTGACGGCGATCTCGGCGCCAGCATGCATCGTGCCGCCGATGCGGCTGCGGCGCTGCCTGAAGAAGCGCTGGGCACGGCGCCGCAAGCGCTGGCGGCATTGGGCGCGAGCTTGCGACGAGCTATTGCGGGAAGTTCGGGGCCGTTCTATGCCACGGCGCTATTGCGCGCTTCGCGCGTGCTGGCCGATACGCCAGAGCCGACGCCACAGCAATGGGCGCGCGCGTGGCGCGGTGCGATCGAGGCCATCAGCGAACTGGGCGGCGCGAAGGCCGGCGATCGTACGATGCTCGACGCGCTCGTGCCGGCGGTTGAGGCGTTTGAAGAGGCGCTGAAGAAGGGGCAGGCGGTGCGGGAGGCGTGGAGCGCTGCCGTTTCCGCCGCCGAACATGGCGCGCAGGCTACGGCGCATATGCATCCGCGCGTGGGGCGCGCGAGTTATCTGGGCAAGCGCGCGATGGGATCGCCCGATGGCGGCGCGGTGGCGGTGGTGTGCTGGTTGGGGGCGCTGAAGGGGCTGCTTGCAGGCAAGCCGTGAGCGCAGCGGCTCACGGCGTCATCCATCGCCTTTAAACCCACCCGGTCACATAAAAAACCGCGATCACAAAAAACACCGCCATCGTCTTGATCACCGTGACAGCAAAAATGTCGCGATAAGACTCGCGGTGCGTCAACCCGGTCACGGCCAGCAGCGTGATTACCGCGCCGTTATGCGGTAGCGTGTCCATACCGCCGCTGGCCATCGCCACCACGCGATGCAGCACGTCGAGCGGAATATTCGCAGCCTGCGCGCCCTTGATGAAGGTATCGGACATCGCGGCCAGCGCGATACTCATCCCGCCCGAGGCCGACCCCGTAATCCCCGCAAGCGAACTCACGGAAACCGCCGCATTCACGAGCGGATTCGGAATCGCCTTGAGCGCATTGCTCACCACGATAAAGCCCGGCAGCGCCGCGATCACGCCACCGAAGCCATATTCCGAAGCCGTATTGAGCGACGCCAGCAGCGCGCCCGCCACAGCGGCCTTCGTGCCGGTGGCAAAGCGCTCTTTCACACGCGAGAACGCGGTAAGAACCACAAACACGATGCCAAGCAGCAACGCGCCTTCAACCGACCAGATCGCCACGACCTGCTTGACCGTGGTGGTCACGGGCGTGTGAATGCCGGGCAGCACATCGGGTGTGACGGTGTAGCTGTCGCCGTACCACTGCGGAATCCAGCGCGTCAGGAAAAAGTTCGCTACGCCCACCAGCACGAGCGGCGTGATGGCCAGCAGCGGATTGGGCAGATGATCGGTCTTGACGTGTTCCGGCTCGTTCACAAGCGAGCTGCCGTAGCCTTCGCCCTTCGCCATCGCGCTGCGGCGGCGCCATTCGAGGTAGGTCAGGCCCACGACGATGATAAACAGCGAGCCAATCACGCCAAGCACCGGCGCGGCCCAGGCCGTGGTCTTGAAGAAGGTCGTCGGGATGATGTTCTGGATCTGCGGCGTGCCGGGCAGCGAATCCATCGTGAACGAGAACGCGCCAAGCGCGATCGCGCCGGGCATCAGGCGTTTGGGAATGTCGCTCTGGCGATAGAGTTCGGCGGCGAACGGATAGACCGCGAACACCACCACGAACAGCGACACGCCGCCGTAAGTCAGCAGCGCACACACGGCCACGATCACGGCGTTCGCCCGCGCGCTGCCGATATAACGGATCGCGGCGGCGACGATCGCTTCAGAGAAACCCGATAGTTCGATGACCTTGCCAAACACGGCGCCGAGCAGGAACACGGGGAAATAGAGTTTCACGAACCCCACCATTTTTTCCATGAAGATGCCGGAAAAAACGGGCGCGACGGCGGCGGGATCGGTGAGCAGAACGGCGGCGAGCGCCGCCACGGGAGCGAACAGGATCACGCTGTAGCCGCGATAGGCGGCAAGCATGAGAAACGCTAGAGCGGCTAGAACGATGATGAACGACATGGAGTCTCCTGCTGGGCGTGTTGCACTTCGTCGATGCACTTATGTATTGCGCCTTCTTTTTCTACTGCGTGGCCCACGTTCGATGCATGGTGCGCCGCAGCGATTGTACCGAAACGTTCAGGAACGCTTCGCTATTGCGGCGCGCGCGGCGCGGTCCTATCTTGACGGGATCGGCATTCGGGGAGGCGGCCATGCGCAAACGCACGGCGTTTCAGGTGAGAAGGGGGCGTCCGTTTCATGCCGCGATGCCCGTCGTGGCGATTCTGGTAACGTTTTCTGCCTTGGCGATGGCGCAGTCGACGACCGTCGATCCAAGCGAAATCCGCAACTGGTACAACGATCCGTTTTTCGCCTTGTCGAGTGCGGTGAACGCGTGTCCGCAGCCGCTCGGCCCGCGCATGACCAAGTCCGACGCCGATGACGACGCCCACTATCGCGTCGAGCGCGGCACCACCTGCTGGCTCGCGCACAAGTGCTCGAAGCCGAACTCCTATCTCTACGACGCCGACATCGCCCAGGCGATCCGCACGCAGTTCAAGGACGATGCGAGTCTTGCCGGCACCAGCCTGTGGATCACGGTGCAGCGGCGTTTCGTGTATGCGGAGGGCTGCGCGGGCGCGCAATTCGATCGCGCGGCGCTGGAGCGGCGGCTGACGGCCATCGCCGATGTCGAGCAGGTGTTCGTGCGCGTGAGCGCCGACCCCCACGCGCCGCCGCCTTACAAAACGATGCCGCCGCAGCGCTGAAAGCCCCGGCTGGCCTGGGGTGCGCAATGCTTGCCGCATGGCGCTCAGGCGTCACGCGGCATGGCACAATCGCAACGTCGAAAAACTAGAACGCCCCCGGGGTACTCCATGACTCGTTTTGCTTCGCCGTCGTTTTCTTTGTCGTCTCTTCGCAGGCTGTCGTTTGCGGCAGGCGCCTGCGCGCTGCTCGCGGCGCTGTCTGCCTGCAGCAGCGGCCCGCCGCTGTTTCTTTCGGATGGCCGTCCCACGATCCAGGTTCAGTGCCCGGCGGGCGGCGACCGCGATTCGTGCGTGCAGCAGGCGCGCGCGCGCTGTGCCGGGGCAGGTTATGACACCGTCGATACCACCACGAGCGGCGATACCTTCACGCTCGTGTTCGCCTGCAAGGGCAAATAAGGCTGAATCTGGCCGGCACCTGGCCGGCACCTGACCGAAATTGACTGAAAGCCTGGCCGCGGTGTGTTTCGGCCGCGTCAGTGACTGCTCGCGCCGGGCTGCCCGCGCGCCGGCAGGTTCATCAGCAGGCGCAGCAGGTCGGGCTGCCGCCGCGTGGCGGTCTTGAGGTAGATCGACTGTAGTTGCTTGCGCACCGTGTCGTACTGAACGCTCACGCGTGCGGCGATTTCCTTGGGCGTGAAGCCGTCCACCAGCAGATGCACGATCCGGCATTCGGCGGGTGAGAGGTCGAAGGCCGTTGCCAGCACCTGTTCGTCCACCGTCGGCGCCGATCTCGGGTGGTAGAAAGTCAGCGCCGCCATGGCGCGCAGATCGGTCGTGGAGGCTTCGCCCGGCGTCACCACGTTGTAGAACGCGTAGAGCACTTCCGGGGCGGCGGGCAGCGACGCCCCGGATTCATCGTCCGTGTTCTCCGTGCGTCTGGCGCGATCCGCCGCGCTGACAATGCGTAGCGCCCGCAGGCGCGCCGCGGCGGCCCGCGCGCCGCTCACCTGACTTCGCAGGCGCGCCTCGCTGATCGCCACATCCTCCAGAAAACGCGCCTGATACGGCGCCGCCAGGGCGATGCGCTTGCCGCGCACACGCACGAGCGAGGTCGCCCGCAAGAGGCGCTGCGCGCTCTCGTTGCTGTACAGGACTTCGCCGATCGCGCTCACCAGCATCGCGGGTGCGTGTGTCTGTCCCGCGAGCGCACTGGCGTCGGGCAGCAGGCGGCTCAGGCTCAGGCGCATCGCACGGATCAGGTGGGGTGTCAGACGCTCGAGCAGGGCGCGTGCGGGCTCGGGAAGCGGGCCGTCGGCTTCGTTGCGGCGGCAGGCGATCATGGCCGTGAGCGCACCGCTGTCGATCAGCTTGCACAGCGAGACGAAGCGCCCGCCGCCCGCGAGCACGCAGGGTTCGAACACCGCCTGGCCGTGACTGTGCCCGGCGTCGCTGCAGCAATTGAGCCATTTGCCGGGCGCGCAGGCGCGCAGCCATTCGAGGCGGGCGTCATCGCAATAGAGCGCGGGAATGAATTCCAGTGGTTCGGTCTGCAGCATGGTGAAACCGTCGGACCACGAGAACAGCTCGCGCTGGCGGTCGAATGCGCTCAACTGGATCGAGGCGGCGCCCAGTGCTTCGCGCAATTGGGCACAAAAATCCTTCCATGCCGCGGGTCGTTCGAGCGTGGCGTAAATGCCGTGCAACAGGCAGTCGTATTCCGATTCGTTCGATTTCACGCCGACCCCGTTTTCAAACCCACCGCGAAGTATCGGCCGCATTAAAAATGCGTAGCGCATATTCCTTGCACAACTGTGGAATATACAGCGGTTTTAGCGGCCGTTAATCTTCGATTTGTCTGATGACTGATTGCCGTCAGGTTGGACGAGCCGCCCATTGTGTTCCGTGCGGTAGGCAACGGATGCTCTGCTACGCCCGTTCTAGTCTCAATTTGCCTTGCAGAGAAAAAAGACTGCCAAGGGCCAATGAGCCGCCCTGCGAGACAGTCACCATTCTGCAATCCGGCGCAATCCAATCAATGCGCCGATTAATCGTTTTTCGTTGTGCGGCATTGAATGCGCCGATGCCATTTTGAATGGCGTCTTTCGGAAGTTGGATGAATCCCGGGGCCAGGAATGAATCATCATCAACTCGAAAAGGATATTGAGCATCTCGAGCAGGTCGTCGCAAGACTGTCGGGCACTGACCGCATTCCTCTTTCTTACTGGCGCGGTCGCGTTGCGGCGGTTTCGGGCGCCAATCTGGTGCCGTCGCAATTGCAGCGCGTCAAGCGCCTGGCCGAAGCGCTGTGCGCCCTGGAGCGGCGCGCGAAAGGATGTCCTGCCCGCGAAACCGTTCGTTAGCGAGCGTATTACGTCAGATTGCGCGTGTAAGAAATCGCAATAATTTGACGGAAATATGCGAAAAAGACGCGCAATTTGCCACTTTCGCGCGTGAGAAGAGCCACAATAATGCCCTGTGTCCTTCTGGAGATCTCTACTCATGCCGAGCTACAAGCAACTGACCGCCCAACTCGAAAAGCTGCACAAGGAAGTTGCGGCGGCACGCGAAAAGGAAGTCGCGCAGGCGATCGCCGACATCAAGGAAAAGATCGCGGAATACGAAATCACGGCGGAAGAGCTCGGCTTCACGACCGCAGCTTCGGCGGCCGCGCGCAAGAAGACGCCGCTGCCGGCGCGCTTTGCGAATCCCAAGACCGGTGAAACCTGGAGCGGCCGTGGCCGCGCTCCGGCGTGGCTCGCTGGCGTGAAGAATCGCGACCGTTTTCTCATCAAGCAATGAGGGTGTCGTCTGAACCTGGCGTCAACTCACGCCTCCCGTAAAACCTCACCTTCAAGCGGCGCACGGTTGTTTCCTGGCGCTGCCGTCAGCCCGGCGCCGCGTCATTGCGGCGCCGGGCTGTTTCATTTGATGGCGCTCAGTCCTCGCGCCGCACGCGCGCAAGTCCATGACGCAAAACACTTTCTTCTGAGCGTTGCGCTCAAGCGCTGCCGCGCCGAGACCCGAGCGCCCGACCTTTCGCGCTTTGCCCGGCGGCTACGGCCTTCCGCTTCCGGCCCCGTGGCGCCGGTTTCCCGTAAAAGCTCACCATAAAGGCTCCGCCACTGCGCGCCGCTTCCCGCCCTGCTTAGCGAACTCTTAGTCGTGGGCGGTAATGCCGTGTATCATTCGTCCCCGGCGCCTTCCTGCCGCGAACCGTCGGTCGCGTTTTTCAGACCGATCGTGCTATTCGCCTCGAAGGCCGCGACGCGCAGGCCGCCCGCCTGCCGTGCCGCAGCCGGCCTGCCGCCGCGCTGGCCGCCGGGCCGGCCGCCGCCGATGCGCCGGCCACATCCGCAACCCCCGCCGCGCGGCCGGTTGCCCGAATTTATCCGTGATACCCGCTCCATCCATGTCAGTTGCCGAACTCAGACGCCGCCGCACGTTCGCGGTCATTTCTCACCCGGACGCGGGTAAGACCACGCTCACCGAAAAGCTGCTGCTGTTCTCGGGCGCGATCCAGATCGCCGGTACCGTGAAGGGCAAGAAGAGCGGCCGCTTCGCGACCTCCGACTGGATGGAGATCGAAAAGCAGCGTGGCATTTCGGTCGCCAGCTCGGTGATGCAGTTCGAGTACGGCGACGCCGTCATCAATCTGCTCGACACCCCGGGCCACGAGGACTTCTCGGAAGATACGTACCGCGTGCTGACGGCCGTGGACGCGGCCGTGATGGTGATCGACGGCGCGAACGGCGTGGAAGCGCAGACGCTCAAGCTGCTCGAAGTCTGCCGCAGCCGCAAGACGCCCATTCTCACCTTCATCAACAAGCTCGACCGCGAAGTGCGCGAGCCGCTCGATCTGCTCGACGAAATCGAGCAGCATCTGGGCGTGGCGGCGGTGCCGTTCACCTGGCCGATCGGCATGGGCAAGGAATTCCAGGGCGTCTACGATATCCAGCGCGATCAGGTGCGCGTGTTCCGCGCGGGTCAGCACTCGCTCGACGGCGAGGTCGAAACGCTGCAGAACATCAGCGATGCCGAAGGCGAAGCGCGTTTCGGCTACCACTGGAAGCGCACCAAGGAAGAAGTCGAGCTGATCACGGGCGCGACGCCCACCTTCGACCGCGATGCGTTCCTCGCGGGCGAGCAGTCGCCGGTTTTGTTTGGCTCGGCGATCAACAACTTCGGCGTGAAGGAAATTCTGGACGCGCTGGTCGATCTCGCGCCGCCGCCGTCGCCGCGCATGGCCGTGCAGCGCGCGGTCTCGCCTGACGAAGCCAAATTCACGGGCGTGGTGTTCAAGGTGCAGGCCAACATGGACCTCGCGCACCGCGACCGCGTGGCGTTTATCCGCGTGTGCTCGGGACACTTCGAGCGCGGCATGCAACTGAAGGTCACGCGTAACAACAAGACCTTCCGCGCCAACAACGTGGTGAGCTTCCTGTCGCAGCGCCGCGAAACCGTGGCGGAAGCGTACCCTGGCGATATCATCGGTATTCCTAACCATGGCACGCTGAGTCTGGGCGACACACTCACCGAAGGCGAAGACCTGCAGTTCACGGGTCTGCCGTTCTTCGCGCCGGAAATCTTCCAGACCGTGGAAGTGGTCGATCCGATGCGCGCCAAGCAACTGGGCGAAGCGCTCAAGCAGCTTGGCGAAGAAGGCGCGATCCAGGTGTTCCGCCCGATTCACGGCGGCGCGACGATTCTGGGCGCGGTCGGTCAACTGCAGTTCGAAGTCGTCTCGCACCGTCTGGCGGCCGAGTACAAGGTCGCCGTGCGCCTGATGCCTGCGCGCTACCGCCTGTCGCGCTGGGTGACCTGCGACGATCCGGTCGAGCTGCGCCGCTTCACCGATTCGTACGAGGCCCGCATGGCCTATGACGCGTCGAATGCGCCGACTTACCTGGCCTCGCACGTCTCCGAAATCGACGTCGCGCAGAAGGCCTGGCCGAAGATCGTCTTCAACGAACTGCGCGAGCATTCGGGCGCGCCGTTCAAGAAGTCGATTTAAGCGGCGGTATTCGCCGGATGTAAAAAGGGCCGCGGGGGTGATTCCCGCGGCCCTTTTTTATGCGTCGGTGGTTTGCGCGCCGCTGTCCGCGCGCTCCAGCCGGTTGCCGCCCAGAGACTTGGCGCGGTAGAGCGCCTTGTCGGCGGCGGCTAGTAGATCGGCGAGCGTCGCGGTGTCGCCGTCCTTGCTGGCGAGGCCGATGCTGACTGTCGTGCGCATGCCGATACCGACACCGTCGATGCCCAGCGCCGCCGTCTGCTCGAAGCGCCGCACGATCAGCTCGCCCATCGCCTGGGCGGGCGCGCTTTCCATTCCCGGCAGCAGCGCGGCGAACTCCTCGCCGCCGATGCGCGCGAGCAGCGCCTGCGGCCCGACCGCGCCGCGCGCGATGGCCGAAAACGATTTCAGCACTTCGTCGCCGGTCTTATGGCCGTAGCGGTCGTTGATCGCCTTGAAGTGGTCGAGGTCGAACGCCAGCAGCGCAACTGGCTCGTGCCTGCCCGCGTGGCCGAGCATGCGCGCGCCTTCTTCGAAGAACCAGCGGCGGTTGCCCAGGCGCGTCAGATAATCCGTTTGGGACTCCTGCAAAAGCTGGCTGTGCGTCTCTTCGCGCACGAGCCGCAGCAGGGTCATCGGCAGGACGACGGAATACAGCACGCCTTCATACATGGTGATCTTGCTGACCATCGGCAGGATGGACTCGCCGTAGCGCGTGGCCAGCCACGGCAGCACGGCCGCGCGAAACGCGTAGAGCGCCGCGTGGGCGCCCGTCACCAGCACCGCGATATTGCGCGCGTGGCCCCACTTGCGGCCTTCGCCGCGCAACAGTTCGCGCGCGGCCATCGCGGCGGTCAGCGAAATAGGGATCGCGGTGAGATACATCCACATGATCTCGAGCCAGCGCGTGCCCGAAATTACCCAGGCGAGCGCCTGGACCAGCAGGATGAGCGCAGAGGCCAGACGATAGCGCCGCCCGTTCATGGTCGCGACGCCGTGGGCGATCAGCAGATAGCCACACAGCATCACCATATTGCTGAGCGCGGAACCCCATACGCCGGGCAACTCGCGACGCCAGATCACCGCCGCGCAGCCAATGGCGAGCGTGGTGTAACCGGCTGCGAGTGTTTTCAGTTCCTTGCTGCGCCCAGGGTGCGTGCGATGCTCCCAGAGGGTCATCGCGGCGCTGGCGAGAAGGGTTCCGATCGCGAGGAAATATAGGGTGAGAAGATCGACGTGCATCGCGGGCGTAAAAGCGCTACGCCGTTAGAGTGCGGCGGCTGGCGCATTTTACGATGAAATATTGAAATCATAATGTTCGTGTCAGGAGAGCGCAGATTTGCAACAGATGCGCTTTGGCATGTTTTTGCCATGTTTATGGCGCCGCTTTTGACACCCCTTCGTCACTGCTACTGTCACTGCTGCTAACCGCAGCCACGTCCGCGACGCCATGCCGCCGCCGCGCAAGGCCCGGCT
>NZ_DASZJJ010000165.1:0-23182 GCF_035948235.1 Paraburkholderia sp.
ACCGCACATTGCCGGAGGACGTGCTGCGGCTCGAAGTGGGGCGGCGCATGCTCGATCTGCTGCGCGCGGACTTCTTCGGCTCCTATGTCTGGGACGATACGCAGGGGGTTTTCACGAACCGCGTCGCCATCAATATGTCCGCCGATAATCTCGGCAATTACGAACGCTATTTCCAGTACCGCGATGTGCTCACGCCGCGTCTGCAGCACCAGCGCGCGGCGGTGCGTGTAACCGATGTGATGCCGCACGATGAGCTGGCGCGGACCGAGTTATTCAACGATTTTCTGCGCCGCGATGGATTGCACTGGGGCATGAATCTGTTCGCGTGGGACGGCGACACCAATATCGGCGATCTACGCATCTGGCGCGGCGCGCACCGCGAGAATTTTTCCGATAGCGAACTGGCAATTCTGGACCTGATCCGGCCGGCGTTCGTCGCCGCGCTGGCACGCTCGCGTAGCGCGGCGGGCATCGCGAAGCCGACGGACGGCGCGGCGCTGGAAATGCTGGACGGCGGCGATCCAATCGCTCGCCTGACACGGCGCGAGCGCGAAGTCGTGACGCTGGCCGCCGAAGGGTTGCTGGACAAGGAAATCGCGCAGCGGCTGGGGATTTCCTATACGACCGTGCGGACCCATCTCGACCGGTCGTTCCAGAAACTCGGCGTCAGCAATCGTTCCAGGCTTGCGCGACTGCTGCAATTGCCGCGCAGTTGACGATCGGAAACGCGCGGCTTAGGGCGTCGCTTGCATCTCTTCTTTAGCCGCGTCGATCAGGCCCAGTGCTGCCTGCGCGTCGCCGATACGCTCGACGGCGAGCAGCGCGAAGCGCGCGAGGAAGAGCGGCGCGCTGGCCTCGCCCAGATCGGTCATGGTCTGGCATAGCCGCGTGTAGACGGCGTCGAGTTCGCTGTCGGTCATGGTGTTCTCCTGTTCAATGTTTTGCCGATGAGTTCACGCCTGCAGCGCGTGCCGGAGTGCGTCGAGCGCGCGTTGTGCCAGCGTTGCGCCGCTGCCTTGCCAGCGTCCGAGCACGTGACCATCCGGGCGCACGAGATAAAGCGTGGCCGCTGTGGCGCCGTACATCGGGAACAGGCGGCGGGTGTGATCCCAGCCGCAGCGACGCGTGGCATCGACGGGCATTTGCTGCGCAAGCAGTACGAGTGCGAACGGCACGCTGCACGACGTTTCCAAAGTGTTCAAAGCGGCGGCCACCGTGCCGTCGTCGCTGAAATAAAACGCCGTGAAATGCGGGCCGACCAGATCGGTTATGTGTCCCGCACGCGCGCCGCCGCCGTCGACGATAGTGACGGGGCACTCGGGCAACACCGTGCCTGGCGCGGGACCGCTCGTGAGCGGATCGGAAACGGCGTTGAGCGGCGAATCCTGATAGGCGATTGCCGAGGTCTGGCGCGGATTGATCAGAGAGCGCACGCCGGGATGTCGTGCGGCAAGACCCAGCACCGCCGTGCGCATCAGTTCGAACGCGAACGAGGGCGGCGCCATGAATTCGGTGCTCTTCGTGCCGTAGCTCAGGTTCTCGTGCGCGGCAAACACGCGCTCGTCGGAATAGCTGTCGAGCAGGCGTTCATCGGCGCGTCCCTGGAGGGTGTAGGCGAGCTTCCACGCAAGATTGTCTGCATCGTCGATACCGGAATTCGCGCCGCGCACGCCGAAGATCGGCACGAGATGCGCGGCATCGCCCGCGAACAGCACGCGCCCATGACGATAGCGCTCCAGCGTGAGTGCGTTGGCCTTGTAGATCGTGATCCAGATGGGAGACCACGCAGCGGTCTCGCCCATCATGTCGAGCAGGTTTTGCACGCGCGGCATGACGTTTTCAGGCTTGACGGCCGCTTCGGCATCCTCGCCGTCGCGCAACTGATAATCGATGCGCCAGACGTTGTCGGGTTGCTTGTGCACGAGCACGGTCGAGCCGGGATTCGACGCCGGATCGAAATACGCGAGACGTTCCGTGGGCCGCGCGCTGTCGAGCAGGATATCGACGATCACATAGCGGCCTTCGTAGCTCGTGCCCTTGAGCTTGAGGCCCAGCGCTTCGCGCACGGTGCTGCGCCCGCCGTCCGCCGCCACCAGCCAGTCGGTTTGCGCTGTGTAGTCTCCTGCGGGCGTCGAGAGCGTGAGCGTCGCGCCCTGCGCATCGTGCTGCACCGAGGTCACTTTCGTGCGCCAGCGAATGTCGATGAGATTCGCGTGGCGTTCGGCGGCGTCGAGCAGGAATTGCTCGATGTGGTACTGCGCGAGATTGACCATCGGCGGCAGCTTCTGGTTGTCGTCCTGCGGCATCGTGAAGTGCAGGACTTCATCGTGGCGATAGAAGCTGCGCCCGCCGGTCCACGGCAGGCCCTTGGCGAGAAAGCCATCGAGCGCGCCCAGGCGTTCGATGATTTCCAGGCTGCGGCGCGAAATGCAGATGGCGCGGCTGCCGTGGCACACCGACTCGTCGGCTTCGATCAGCACCGAGCGCACGCCATGTTTTGCCAGGCCCAGGGCGATGGCGAGTCCGACCGGGCCGCCGCCGACGATCATGACCGCGTGACGCTGCGTTTCGTGGCCATCGGCAAGTTCGGGCAGGCGGGCGTCGTACTGCTTCGCCTCAAAGGGATAGGGCTTGAATGGGACGCTCATCGCGCGTTGTCTCCGATCGGAAATTTTTGTTCGCGCGCGGTGCCGGGCGCACCACGCGGCGCCGCGGGCTTCAAAAGCCGGGGCGATGCAGGGAGTATGGCAGGCGAGCGAGGTGGCGCTGTCCTCATTTTGGGTACAGCGCCGCCAGGGGCGAACGGGTGGCAGGGGCTTAACGTGCGTCGTTGGCGAGGCAGAGCGCGAAAAGCTGGCGCTGCCCCGAAATACCCAGGCGCTGATACGCGCGTTTCTGATAGGTGACGACGCTGCTGGGCTTCACGCCCATATGGTCGGCGATTTCAGCGGCGCTATGGCCTTCGAGCACGCCGCGCAGCGCGTCGAGTTCACGTTTCGACAGTGCGGGACAAAGCCTGCGTAGTCGCGCGAGCATCAGTTGCGGAATGCCCTGCTGGCTTTGCCCGCGCAGGGCGTAATGATGCTTCGTGGCCTCGCCGATCAGGGGCGCAAGCGATTCGACCAGTTCGACTTCGCCGGGCTGGAAGTTGCCGGCGTCGCGCTCCCGATAGAGATTCACGGACAGCCAGATATCGGCGGCGGCCTGCATGAGCAGGGAGAGCCGATCGGAAACATTCGGCGCGGCGTAGCAGGTCTGGCGATAGCCGTCGTGCGCGATGTCCTCGCTCGATTGCCAGTGGAGCACGAGCGAGGAGGGCTTTTCCGTAGCCTCGCCGTCGCCCGTCACAATGCGCTGATTGCCGTCGAGCGCGTAGAACAGGCGCGCGTAGGTGTCGGCGACGTCGCGCAGAAAGCGCCCGCCGCGATGGTCGGCAACCGAGACCGTGCGCGGCCGGTTGCCGAATTCGTATGCGAACACCGTGCATTGCGATACCGACGTGGCTGGGCCGAGCAGATTCAGCACCTCGGCGGCGAGTGCATTGGCGTCATCGCCGCCAATCGCGGCGACGAGGCCGGTGACGCGGGTCAGGTCGAAGGAGCCGGACGGACTGGCCTGTCGCGGCCGGTCGAGTCGCCAGTAACGCATGTTTCGTAAAGGAAAACGCCGAGGAAAAACAGCGGAGTAGAGCGCTAAAGCCTAGCACCGAAACGGCGCGCCGGGGCGGCCGCGAACGTTTGATCGATACCCGTTTCGGTCGCGCGGGCAAGGCAGGGCTGCAAGCAAGAATTCGCCCACTTGCGGTAATCTCCGTACTTGCGCCGAAATGGCGCAGATGTTTCCTTTCTTATCAGGTCGCTTCAAGCCGGAAACCCCCGCTATGTGGACTCTCCCCACCGCCATCCCGCCCGATTTTGGCACCGGGGTGGTTTTTCTCAGCGTGCTCGTGACACAACTCGGCGTGCCGGTTCCCGCGGCGCCGGTGCTGATACTGGCGGGCACCATGGCGGCGGGCGGGGAAGCGTCATATGTGAGTCTGCTGCTGGCCGCGGTGGTGGCGACCCTGTTCGCCGATTCGCTCTGGTTTACCGCGGGCCGCCTGCGTGGCCGCCGTCTGCTCAACGGCCTTGTGCGCTTTTCGCTGTCGCTCGATACGACGATTCGTGTCGCGCGCAATATCTTCGAACGTCATGGCGCGCCGATTCTGGCGGTCGCGAAGTTCGTGCCGGGCCTTGGGCTGATGTCCGCGCCGCTGCTCGGCACGACATCGATGGATGTGCGCATTTTTCTGCTCTGGGATGCGGTGGGCGCGATGCTCTGGGCCGGCACCTGGCTGATCGGCGGTGCCGCGCTGCATTCCGAAATCGCGCGCTTTGCGATGTTCGTGCGCGCCAATGGCTGGACCATTTTCGACGTGCTCGCCGTTGCGGGCGTGTTGTTTCTTGCGTATCGCTGGGCGCGCCGTCTGCAATTGCGCCACTGGCTCGCCACGCACCGCATTTCGCCCGATCAACTCGACGAGATGATGAAGTCAGCGGCGCCGCCGATCGTTTTCGATGCGCGGCCGCAGACCGTGCGCGAGAAGGAGGCGTACCGCATTCCGGGCGCGCAGCCGCTCAATCTCGATTCGAGCGAGGCGCTGCCCGCCGAGCTGGTCGCGCGTCCCATCGTGGTGTATTGCGTGTGCCCGAACGAGGTGACGGCCAAGCGCATCGTCAACCGCCTGCGCGACAAGCACATCTATCACGCGCACGCGCTCAGGGGCGGTCTCGATGCGTGGGAGCGGCGCGGTTATCCGGTCGAGCCGCTGTCGTCGGAATTCCACCGTGCGCATGGGCTGGCCGACGAGGCATTCGAAGCCGATGCCGAAGAGGAATTCACGGTGCGCGCGAGCCTTTCGAAGTAGGCATTCCGCGTCATGTCATGCGGCCCCGGAGCGCCGCATGACTTCGACATTGCGCACAAATTACGCGTTAATCAGGCGCGTTGCCGGCGTGAGCCGCCGCCGACATTCTGGCCCGCATCGCGCGCCATCTGTGCATATCCCCAGACCGACAGCAACGTCAGCACGCCCGCGCCCAGAAACGCGAGGCGGAAGTCGTCGAGTGTGAAGACGTGGCCGGTCGTTTCGCCATGGAAACTCGCGGCCATGCGCAACGTGAGCGCGCCGAATGCGATCCCCAGACCATTGGTCATTTGCGACGCCGCACTCCAGAGCGTGCTGGCGGCGCTCATCTGCGGCTGCGCGACATCGGCATAGGCGAGCGTCGCAAGCGTCGAGAACTGCATCGAGCGCGTGACGCCGTAGACGAACACCACGATCAGCACGATGGCGAGCGGCACTTCGGGCGTGAGCAGGCCACAGGCGATCATCGACAGCCCCGCGATGGCGACATCGACCACCGCAACGAGGCGAAAGCCCCAGCGTTCGAGAATGCGGGTGGTGAGCGCCTTCATGCCCAGATTGCCAAGTGCGCTCGCGAGCAGCAACAGCCCCGACTTGAACGCCGATAACCCGAAGCCGATCTGGAACAGCAGCGGCATCAGATACGGCGCCGCGCCGATGCCGATACGCGTGATCGAGCCGGTCACGACCGTCACCGAAAAGGTTGGGATTTTCAGCGTGGACACATCGACGAGCGGCGTGGGGTGACGTTTTGCATGTACGAAAGCGATGACGCCCACCAGCACGCCCGCTACCACGATGGCCGCCGCGCGCCACGGATTTTCGCCGGGCTGGCTGGCGAGTTCCGCGCCGTAGAGGATCGCCGTGAGCGCGGCACCGCTGAGCACCAGGCCCACGACGTCGAGCGGACGACGATGCTCGCCGCGCAGATTCGGCACGATCGTTGCGATCGCAACGAGCACGGCCAGTCCGAACGGCACGTTGAGCAGAAAGATCCAGCGCCACGACGCGTAGGTCGTGATGAAGCCGCCCACCGGCGGCCCGATCACGGGCGCTGCGATGGCGGGCCACGTAATGGTGGAAATGGCCTGCATCAGCCGGCTCTTGTCGGTGCTGCGCACCACGATCATGCGGCCGACCGGCACCATCATCGCGCCGCCCATGCCTTGCAGCACGCGCGCGGCGACGAATTCGCCAAGGTTCTGCGAAACGCCGCAGAGCATCGAGGCCAGCGTGAACGTCACCACCGCGCCGAAAAACACGGTGCGCGAGCCGCAACGGTCGGCGACCCAGCCGCTCGCCGGGATGAAGATGGCCAGCGCCAGCATATAGGCGGTCACGCCCAGACTCAGGCTATTCGGCCCGACGCCGAACGAGTGCGCCATCTGCGGGAGCGCCGTGGCGATCACGGTGGTATCCAGATACTCCATGAAGAACGTCGCCGCGACGATGTAGGGCAGCCAGCGGATCGCGGCGGCGCGTGCGGAACCGGGTTGTACCGTTTGGTTCATTGTGCCGCCTCGTGCAAGGCGGCTTGAGAGTGACGGAAACAAATGTAGGCAGGCATGGTGCGCATGGTGCATCGGCAAGAAAACAAACGAGGCAATAGTTTCCGATACGAAAGTGACGGTGTACAGCCTCGCGCGCATGTCCAGGCGGCTGGAAGATTACGGCGGGTGCACGGCAGCGTTGGCGGGAGGCGCGTACACTCGTCGGCGCTTCTTCAACGCACGATTTGTGGAGGATGGGAAATGGAATACCGTTTTCTGGGCGCATCGGGTTTCAAGGTGCCGGTGCTGAGCTTCGGTACGGGGACGTTCGGCGGCAAGGGCGAATTCTTCGAAGCGTGGGGCGCAACCGATGTGGCCGAAGCGCGGCGACTCATCGACATCTGCCTCGATGCGGGCGTGACGATGTTCGATACGGCCGATATCTATTCGCGCGGGGTGTCGGAGTCGGTGCTGGGCGAGGCGCTCAAGGGACGCCGCGACAAGGCGATCATCTCGACCAAGGCGACGTTTCGTTTCGACGAAGACGACGCCAATAACGTCGGCTCGTCGCGCTTTCATTTGAAGCGCGCCGTCGATGCCGCGCTCAAGCGTCTGCAAACCGACTATATCGACCTGTTCCAGCTTCACGGGTTCGATGCGAAAACGCCCGCCGAAGAAGTGCTCTCGACGCTCGACGAACTGGTGCGCGCGGGCAAGATCCTCTATACGGGCGTGTCGAATTTCTCGGGCTGGCATCTGATGAAATCGCTCGGTGTGGCGGATCGGTATGGTTATCCGCGTTACGTCGCCAATCAGACGTATTACTCGCTGATCGGTCGCGATTACGAATGGGAGCTGATGCCGCTCGGTCTCGATCAGGGCGTGGGCGCGGTGGTGTGGAGCCCGCTCGGCTGGGGGCGCCTGACTGGCAAGCTTCGCCGCGGCCAGCCGCTGCCGCAGACCAGCCGCCTGCACAAGACGGCCGAGCAGGGGCCGCCGGTGCCGGACGAATATCTGTTTCGCGTGCTCGACGCCATCGACGAAATCGCGCAGGAAACCGGCAAGACCGTGCCGCAGATCGCGCTGAACTGGCTGCTGCAGCGTCCGACGGTTTCGACCGTGCTGATCGGTGCGCGCGACGAGGCCCAGTTACGCCAGAATCTGGGCGCGGTGGGCTGGAATCTCACCACGGAGCAGGTCGCGAAGCTCGACGCGGCGAGTGCCGTGCGACCGGTGTATCCGTACTGGCATCAGGAAGGTTTCAGCGAGCGCAACCCGTCGCCGGTCTGATGCTGCAGGGGCCGCGCGCCGCTCAGTCCGACTCGGCGGAACGCAGGATTTCCGCCGCGCCAAGGTGGATCGCCAGCGCGTAGAACTCGCGTTCGCCGAGATTGGCGGCTTTGGCGATCGCCATGGCGCGGTCGTGGTCTTGCGGATGCAGCAGCAGTTTGACTTCGATCTTGGTGGGCGGCTTGAGGGTGTATTCCACGGCACATCTCCTTCGGTAATCGGGCGCATGGCCCGTGACGGGTGCGAAGCCCATTACCGGCCGCCAGTGCGCGCGCAAGCGCGAGCCGTTCGCCGTGGCTGATGCTGCGGCGGGTTGAACGGCGATTGACGTGGAGTGGGCCTGAGTTTCTGGCCAGCCGCGCCCACAACGGGCGCGGCGGCGCGATGCACGTGCCGGCGTTAGCGCGGCGCGGGCGATCGTTCTGCGACTGCAAAACAACTGCGGGTGGTACGGGTATTCGGTGTCTGGTACGGCGGATACGGCGGGCAAGCGCAAGGCATGAGCAACCAACCTCCGGAATTATTTTTCTTGCTGCGGTTGGGCACCGCATATGGTACGGACGAGAGTATAGCCAGATCAGTGCCTAGGGTAAACACCTATGTTGTTACCGTAGCGTCAAATGATTGTTGCAAAGAATGAGAAAGTCGAGCGCCGACACCGGACGACGCCTCTGTGGCGTGGTCCGGTATCGGCGGAATGAGGGGGGAAGCGGGATGACGGGCGGCGAGGGCCGCCCGAGGGACGCGCAGGGCGTGTTAGCCCGTGGTGTCCTTGCGCAGACGGGCGCGCGCCTCGCCGAGCGATTCGAAGCGGCCGTGCGTATCGTCGAAGATCGACACGGTGCCTTGCCCGATGTCGTACACCCAGCCTTGCAACTGAAGCTGGTTCTGCGCGACGCGAGCCGCGACGGCGGGGTGGGTGCGCAGATGCGTGAGTTGCAGGCGCACGTTTTCTTCCACGAGGGCCTGCACGATCTGGTTTTCGTCCAGACCGCGCGTTTGCACGACGCTGCGCGCCGCTTCGGCGTTGCGCAACCAGGCCGTTACCGTGGGCATGTTGGCGGTGGCCGTGCCGCCCGAGGCGAGGCCCTTCATCGCGCCGCAGTCGGTATGGCCGCACAGCACGATCTGCTTGACGTTCAGCGCCATCACGGCGAATTCGACCACGGCCGACACGCCGCCGAGCATTTCGCCGTAAGCCGGCACGATATTGCCGATGTTGCGGCAGACGAACAGCTCGCCGGGGCGAGCCTGCGTGATCATCTCAGGCGACACGCGCGAGTCGGCGCAGGTGATGAACAGCGTATGCGGGGCCTGACTGTGGGCGAGGCTCTGGAACAGCTCCTGGTTGCCCGGGAACACTTGATGAGTGAACTCGTCCACGCCGTCGAGGAGGTGCAGCAGATCGCAGCCGCACGATTCGGAGTGATCGTCGTGCGAGTGGTTATGGTCTGGCATGGAAGTTTCTCTCTTTATCATGAATCGACACAATCGAATGGCAACAGCGGAAGTTTACGCTGAGCCGCCGTGTTTCGGTTCGGAAACAAGCGGACGGGCGTGCGTTTTTCCCCCGTTTTTCTCCTGTTTCCGATCGTCACCAAAGTGCGTAAATCACGCGCTGCCTGAGCATTCGAAAGCGTATTTTCTCACGCACCGCGCGCTTCCGGCATCCCATCAAAAGTGATGTTTCGCATTGGCGCGGGCGGCTGCGTGGGCTTTTGTCATACGACCGGCCAGTCGGTTGTCAGCGCCTCCTGGCGTGGCTCCGGGGCCGGCGGGGCAGCATTGTACGCGACGCGGCGATTTATGCGAGCGGAGGTTTCCAGCAGGAAACGGCGCAGGTCTGGCAGACGGGCGAGCGTATTGGGTCGGCGCGTTCCAGTTAGTATGGATGCCGAAATAATTGCTGCGATAAAAAAGCCTGCCGCAGCGGTATGCGGCAGGCGTTACTCGCACCAGGGCCAGCGGCTCAGGATTCCATTGCGGGATGCGCGGCGCCTGCGCGTCGGCCTGGCATGAAGTACCAGAGGCCTGCCACCGTTTGCAGCACGATCAGCGCGGTCCACACAGTTTGATGCGCGACGACCGGATAGTGACCGTCCACGGCGCTCCAGTGTCCAAGCGCCGCGCCGATAGCGATCTGCGCGACAAAAATGCCCACGAAAATCACCAGCGTGAAGGTGGTGTTGACGCGGCCGATCAGGCGCGCGGGGAAATATTCGGCCAGCACGGCATAAGTGAGGATGCCAGTGCCACCCAGCGCGCCGTAGGCGGCCCACAGCAGCGGCGCAGGCACGGGCACACGCGCGGCGAGCAGTGCCTGGACCAGCACGAACAACGCCATCGTCACGCCGGAAAAGCGCGCCACGCTGACGCCGCGTCGCTCGAAGGCGCGCGCGAGCGCCCCGAAGCCGATATTCCCGACGATGAACGCGCCGCCCAGCACGGAAACCAGCGAGGCCGCGCGCGAGGCCACGTCCACCGTGCCCGCGGGCGTTACGTCGCGCAGGAACGCGCCGACCCACAGCGACTGCATCGCGTAGAACACCGTCTGCGTGAGCGCCGAAAACGTCGCCGTTTTCCAGAACGCATGGCTGCGCAGGATGTGCGCGGTGCCCTTGAACTGCTCGAGCAGGCTTGCCTGATGATGGGTGTCGCGCGTGCGCGGGCCGCCGATCCAGATGATGGCCGCGACCGCCGCCGTCAGCACGGCCAGCCCGAGGCTTACCGAGCGCCACGGCGCGATCGTCAGCAGCCAGGAGAGCGGCGCGCCGACCGCCACGCCGCCAAGACCGCCCACCGCCATCACGAGACCGTTGACGAGCGTGAGCTGGGCGACCGGAAAGTGCTGGGCCGTGGCCTTGAAAGCGCCGCCCAGACACACGGAAACGCCCACGCCCACCAGCAGGCGCCCGACCATCATCGCGCCGATGCTGTGCGAAAGGCCGAACACCAGCGCGCCAGCGGCGGCCACCAGCATCACGCAGGCGGTGACGCGGCGCGGGCCGAAGTGATCGAGCAGCACGCCGCCTGGAATCTGCGCGCCCGCAAAGCCGAGGAAATACAGGCTCGTGAGGGTGCCCAGATCGGTGGCTGTGAAGCCCATTTCGTGCGTCAGGAACGGTGCGAAGCCGAGGTTGACGCCCCGGAACAGATAGGAAACGAAGTAGCCGAGCGCGAAGACGGCGAATACGCGCAATCTGAGTGCGGTCATGATGCGGAAGGTCGACGGGCGCGTCGGGTGCCGTAAAGGCTGCGATCCGCGCGGTCCGAAAGCTTTTTGAATGGCTGGGACATGATTATTGGCGAAAGCCAGGCACGAGGCCAGCGAGAGATTTCAGTCGCGATTGTGAGTAGAATTTGACGTCATGTCCCGATCGCTCCCTCCCTTGCAGGCCCTGCGCGCGCTAGAAGCGGCGGCGCGGCGGCGCAGTTTCAGCCGCGCGGCGGAAGAGTTGCATTTGACGCACAGTGCCGTGAGCCACCATTTGCGCGGGCTCGAAGCGGAACTCGGCGTCGAGCTGTTTCGCCGCGCGGGCAGCCGCATGATTCCCACGGCGGCGGGCGCGCAGCTGGCGGAACGCGTGCGACGCAGCCTCGACGAACTGCGCGAGGCACTCGACGCCACGCGACCCGGCGTGAGCGGTGTGACGCGGCTCGAACTGAGTGTGATGTCCGATTTTGCATCGGTCTGGCTGATTCCGCGTCTGGGCGACTTCTACGATCGTCATCCCAATGTCGATCTGTCGCTGCGCATGCACGCGGGCGTCACGCCGCCCGATCCGTATCCGTTCGACATCGGCATCTGGCATCGGCGCGTGGACGAGCCGGGTTTCCAGATTCGCAAACTGCTCGACGATCAGGTGGTCGCCGTGTGCAGTCCGACACTGCTGGCGCGCTATCCCGGCTTTCGCATCGAGGATCTTGCGGCCATGCCTTTGCTGCGCTTTTCGCGCCGCTCGTGGCGCGATTTCTTCGAGGCTGCGGGCGTGGCCGGCGACGAGCCCGAGCGCGGCCCGGTGTTCGACGACGCGGGGCTGCTGTTGCAGGCGACCGTCGCGGGACAGGGCGCGGCCACGGCGCGCCTGCAACTGGCGCGCGGTTACATCGAGCGCGGCGAACTGGTGCAACTCGGGCAAGCCCGTATTCCCGCCTCGCTCGATTACTACTTCACCTGGCGCGAGGGGCATCCGCGCGAAGCGGCGATCCAGCAGTTCTATCGCTGGGTGAAGGCGCAACTGGCGATGTAATGCGTCGCGCAGTGCAAACATAAAGCGCGCGCTTTTTTCTTTCGTGAGTAAATGCGGGTAAAACCTGTGTTGGTGTCTGTCAACGCCAGGTGAATGACGCACGTTGCTTGTCGATAAGGACGCTAAAGGACGCAGTAAAGACAGCAAGATTGCACGTCAATCAATTGTGTCAATAGCGCGTATTCACGCCGCATGCACCTGATTGGCGCGTCCTTAAATGCTATTGAATAGCATTTGAATGAAGCGTTTGTCCTGGCATGCGGGATGGCGTGCAGGTCTGGCATTGACGGGTGCGGCGATTCCTCAGTGGAATCGAAGCTTTTTACCCACAGCTGAATAGTCATAGCGGTAGCTTTCGCATCAGACTCGTAATAAATAGAGTATCGTTAGTCCCCAATGTGCCTGGCAGGGCGAATGGATAGCAATCATCGCAATGTCGGCAGCGCGGTTTCCGGTAGTGAAGGGTGTGTAGTGCACGGGCCCGGTTTTTCAATTGGGCCATCAAAAAACTGTGACAACAGGAGAAACTGCATGAAGGCTATTCAGGCGTTCAAACTGGCAGCCGGCACGATGCTGGTCGCTGCTTCACTTCACGTCTATGCGCAGGACGCCGCCAGCGCGCCCGCTGCGCCGACCGACAGCGCCAAGGCCCAGGTCCAGCAGTCGAAACAGCAATACAAGTCGGCCAAGGCCGCTAACCGTGCGCTTTCGCGCAAGGTCCGCGCTGCGCTCGCCAAGGACAAGGACATCAGCGTGGCCAACATCACCGTCCGTGCCAAGGACGGCGCCGTGATCCTGCAAGGCACCGTGCCGGAGCAAGGTCAGGTCGACCACGCCACGGATGTGGCGAAGGGTGTGGCTGGCGTGACGTCGGTGAAGAATGCACTGACGATCCGTCCGGTCGGGACCTGATCGTCGATGCGCGACACGCGCCGGCCGCTTCGCGCGGCGGGCCAGTGTCACGCAGCGTCGCAGCCGCACAGGCGATCCGCGCAGCGGATTGTCCGTGCGGCTTTTTTGTTTTTATGGCTCGACGTATTGCATTGTTGGCGATTCGCCTAGCAGCAGCGCCTGATTGGCATCGGCGGCGGCGCGCAGATAGTCCCACAGCGACGTGATGCGCCTCAGCTTGCGCAATTCTTCGCGGCTACAGAGCCAGAAACGGCGCGTCACCATGACTTCGTCGGGCAGGATACTTACCAGCCGCGGATCGGGTTCGGCCATGAAGCACGGCAGGATCGCCAGCGCGCTGCCTTGCAGCGCCGCGTGATATTGCGCAATGACGCTGGTGCTGCACAGACTCGCGGTGACGTTGGGCGCGGTGCGTTCGAGATAGAGCAGTTCGTGGCTGAAGGCCAGATCGGCGACATAGTTGATGAAAGCGTGCTGGCGCAGATCCGCGGCCGATTGTATCGGCGCATGCTGTTGCAGATAGTCAGGTGTCCCATATAGTCTGAGCCGGTAGTCGCATAGCTTGGTATAGACGTACTGGCCGCGTTCGGGGCGTTCGAGCATGATGGCCAGATCGGCCTCGCGCTTGGACAGACTCACGAAATGCGGCACCGGCAGCAGATCGATCGACATATCGGGATGCTTGCCCGTAAAACGCGCCAGTTGCGGCGCAAGAAAAAAGCAGCCGAAACCTTCCGTCGATCCCACCCGCACATGCCCCGAGAGCGATTGCGCGCCCAGCGCAAATTGCTCGCTCGCCGATTGCACCGTCGTTTCCACCGCATCGGCGTAAGCCAGCAGACGCTGGCCCTCCGCCGTGAGCACGAAGCCGCCCGAGCGCGACTTGTCGAACAGCACGGTCCCCAATGCCGTTTCCAGCTCGCGCACGCGCCGCGCGACGGTGGTGTGATCCACGCCCAGCCGCCGTGCAGCGGCGCTTGCGCGCTGCGTGCGCGCCACTTCGAGGAAGTAGCGCAAATCGTCCCAGTTCAATGTCTCCATCTGTCTCGTTGTGTTTTTTTGCATATCGGATGGGCTTTTTCATCTCTATGCCGTGGATATTCGAATAACTATACTCGTTCGCAGACCGCTTCATACAGGCTTGCTTCACACCGCAACAGCCGCTTCGACAGACGGTCGCCTACTATAAAGATGGAGACAGACGATGCACATGCAGTCGACCCCCGAAGGGGCGGCAGTGGCCGTTCCCGTTTCTGGACAAAAACGCCGCGCGCGCGATTATCTGATCGCCGGCTGGGCCAGCATGGCCGGCACGACGATCGAGTGGTACGACTTCTTCCTTTACGGCACCGCCGCCGCCCTGGTTTTCAACAAGGTTTTCTTTCCCACGCTCGATCCGATTCTCGGCACGCTCGCGGCCTTCGCGACTTATGGCGTGGGCTTCGTGGGCCGCCCGATGGGCGGTATCGTGTTCGGCCACTTTGGCGACCGCATCGGGCGTAAATCGATGCTGCTGGCCACGCTCCTGCTGATGGGCATTCCGAGCATGGTGATCGGCCTGATTCCCTCCTACGCGAGCATCGGCTATTGGGCGGCGGTACTGCTCGTGGCCATGCGCTTCCTGCAAGGCATGGCCGTGGGCGGCGAGTGGGGCGGCGCGGTGCTGATGGCGGTCGAGCATGCGCCACCGGGCCGCAAGGGCTTTTTCGGCTCGCTGCCGCAAACGGGTGTGGGCTTCGGGCTGATTCTGTCGTCGATTGCGATGGCGGCCGTCACAGCGCTGCCCGAAGCGGATCTGCTCTCCTGGGGCTGGCGCGTGCCGTTTCTCGCCAGCATCCTGCTTGTGCTGGTCGGCTGGGTGATCCGGGTGCGTGTGCCTGAATCGCCGGACTTCGAGCGGGTGAAGAGCCAGGGTGAGCCGGTCAAGGCGCCCGTGCTCGAAGTGTTGCGTCGCCAGCCGCGCGAACTGCTGACCATCATCGGTGCACGCACGGCGGAAAATACCTGGTTCTACCTGGTAGTGGCGTTCGCGCTGGCTTATGCGGCGAACCAGCTCAAGATTCCCAAGGTGCAGATCCTGCATGCGATCACGGCGGGTGCGGTGCTTTCGCTCGTGACGATGCCGTTCTCCGGGTGGCTGAGCGATCGCATCGGCCAGAAGCGCCTGTTTCTCGTGGGCCTTGTGATCATGGCGCTGTTCGCCGCGCCGTTCTTCACGATGCTTGAAACGCTGCATGCGGCAACGGTCTGGTGGGCGATGGTGCTGGGTGTGGGCGTCGTGTTTCCGATTCTCTACGCGCCGGAATCGCAACTGTTTGCAGCGCAGTTCCCCGCTGAAATTCGTTATTCAGGCATTTCGGTGTCTGTGCAGGTGGCCGGCGTGCTGGGCGGCGGCGTCGCGCCGATGATCGCGACCGCGCTGCTCGCCTACGGTGGCGGCAAGCCGCATTACGTGGTGGCTTATATGGTCGTGCTGGCGGTGATCGCCTTCGTGTGTACGCTTTTGATGCGCTCGCACCACGATTGAAAATTAATTGGCAATCCTGTTCAAATGAGCGATGCGCGGCCAAGGCCGGATCGTTCGAACCTTTTGAGAGAGAGTTCAAGATGAACGCAGTCACCCAGGCATCCAATGCGCACGTTTCGACCGTCAAGCTGCTGATCGACGGCGAGTTTGTCGAATCGAAAACGACCGAATGGCGCGACATCGTCAATCCGGCCACTCAGGAAGTGCTGGCCCGCGTGCCCTTCGCCACGGTCGCGGAAGTCGATCAGGCCGTGCAGAGCGCGCACGCGGCATTCGCCAGCTGGAAGAACACGTCGATCGGCACGCGTTTGCGCATCATGCTCAAGCTTCAGGCGCTGATTCGCGAGAACATGTCGCGCATCGCGCAGACGCTCACGGCCGAGCAGGGCAAGACGCTGCCCGACGCGGAAGGCGATATCTTCCGCGGCCTGGAAGTGGTCGAGCATGCCTGCTCGATCGGCACGCTGCAGCAAGGCGGTTTCGCGGAAAACGTCGCGGGCGGGGTGGACACCTACACCTTGCAGCAGCCGATCGGCGTTTGCGCCGGCATCACGCCGTTCAACTTCCCCGCGATGATTCCGCTGTGGATGTTCCCGATGGCGATCGTCTGCGGCAATACGTTCGTGCTCAAGCCGTCGGAACAGGACCCGCTGTCGACTATGCAACTGGTCGAACTGGCGCTCGAAGCTGGCGTGCCGAAGGGCGTGCTCAACGTCGTGCACGGCGGCAAGGAAGTGGTCGACGCGATCTGCTCGCATCCGCTCATCAAGGCGATTTCGTTCGTTGGATCGACCGCAGTGGGCACGCATGTTTATCGACTTGGCAGCGAGCACGGCAAGCGCGTGCAGTCGATGATGGGCGCGAAGAATCACGCCGTCGTGTTGCCCGACGCGAATCGCGAGCAGGCGATCAATGCCCTGGTGGGCGCGGCGTTCGGCGCGGCGGGACAGCGTTGCATGGCGACTTCGGTGGTGGTGCTGGTGGGCGCGGCGCAGCAGTGGGTGCCGGAACTGGTCGAAAAAGCGAAGACGCTCAAGGTCAATGCGGGCCACGAGCCGAAAACCGACGTCGGCCCGGTCGTCTCGCGCGCGGCGAAGCAGCGCATTCTGGGCCTGATCGAATCGGGCGTGAAGCAGGGCGCAACGCTCGCGCTCGATGGCCGCGACGTCAAGGTGCCGGGCTACGAGAGCGGCAACTTCGTCGGCCCGACGGTCTTCACGGACGTGAAGACGGACATGGATATCTATACCAACGAAATCTTCGGGCCGGTGCTGGTGGTGCTCACGGCCAACACGCTCGACGAGGCGATTGCGCTCGTCAACGCGAATCCGTTTGGCAACGGCGTGGGTCTTTTCACGCAAAGCGGCGCGGCGGCCCGCAAATTCCAGAGCGAAATCGATATCGGCCAGGTAGGCATCAATATTCCGATTCCGGTGCCGGTGCCGTATTTCAGCTTCACGGGTTCGCGCGGTTCGAAGCTCGGCGATCTGGGCCCGTATGGCAAGCAGGTCGTGCAGTTCTATACGCAGACCAAGACCGTGACAGCGCGCTGGTTCGATGACGCCACCGTCAACGACGGCGTGAACACGACGATCAGCCTGCGCTGAGCGCGGGTTGAGCAGCCACCATCCAGGGAGAATCGCTCATGAAAATAGGTTTCGTCGGGCTGGGCCATATGGGTGCGCCGATGGCGCTCAATCTGCTCAAGGCCGGGCACACGCTGAGTGTGTTCGATCTGAGCGAGCAGGCCATGCAGACGCTGGCCGATGCGGGCGCAACGAAAGCCGCGTCGCCCAAAGCGGCGGTGACCGGCGCCGAATGGGTCGTCACCATGCTGCCCGCCGCCGCGCACGTGCGCAGCGTCCTGACCGCCGAAGACGGCGTGCTGGCGGGTATCGCGAAGGGCGTGACGATCATCGATTCGAGCACGATCGATCCGGCCAGCGCGCGCGAATTCGGCAAGCTGGCGCAGGCCAACGGCAACAGTTTCGTGGATGCGCCAGTTTCTGGCGGCACGGGCGGCGCCGCAGCCGGCACGCTCACTTTCATGGTGGGCGGCAGCGCAGCGCTCTATGAGAGCGTGAAGCCGGTGCTCTCGGGCATGGGCAAGAACATCGTCCATTGCGGCGACACGGGCACGGGACAGGTCGCGAAGATCTGCAACAACCTCGTGCTGGGCGTGACGATGGCGGGTGTGGCGGAGGCGATGGCGCTGGGCGAAGCGCTCGGCATCGACGCGAAGGTGCTGGGCGGCATCATGAATACTTCGACGGGCCGCTGCTGGAGTTCGGATACCTATAACCCGTTTCCGGGCGTGATCGAAACGGCGCCGTCCTCGCGCGGCTATACGGGCGGCTTCGGCACCGATCTCATGCTCAAGGATCTGGGCCTCGCCACCGATGCCGCGAAAAGCGCGCATCAGCCCGCGTTCATGGGGGCGATCGCGCAGCAGCTCTATCAGGCGATGAGCAGCCAGGGCGACGGCAAGCTCGATTTTTCGGCGGTCATCAAGCTGTATCGAGGCAACAAGGGTTAGGCGTTCACCCCTGAAATAAACGGCGCGTGCGGAGTTCATTCCGCCCGCGCCGTTTCTACATCACGCTCTTTCGATTGCGGCCATGCGCGCTTCGATGCGCGCGAGCAGGCGCTTGAACCACGCGTTGAGCAGCGTGTTGGACGCGGCTGCCAGCGTCGAGCACGCGAGGATGCGATAGACGTCGTTGCGCGTGAGTTTCGAGGGCCGCGCGGGATCGAGCCAGTCTTCGTTGGCAACCAGCAGTTCCAGCGTTTCGAGGCCGATCAGGATCGGCCACAGGCACGCCAGGCGCAGACGCACCGAAAGACGCGGCAGCGCGAACGTATAGTCGATGGCTGCGCGGAAGTGGTCGAGCGCGATGCGCACGAGGCCGAACATGAGCGGGCGGGCGCGCGCCGACGTGCCCGGATGCATCAGATCCTCGGGCGTGAGCGCGGCCTGTGCAAGCATCGTCGCGGGCAGATAGCAGCGGCCGATGCGCAGATCCTTGCCGCAATCGCGCAGCACGTTCACCAGCTGCAGCGCCTTGCCGAAGCGCACGCCGCGTTGATACATGGTCTCGCGCAGCGCGGGCGCCAGTGTGCCCGGCAGATGCATATAGGTCATCTTCGTCCAGAACTCGCCCACGCATCCCGCCACCAGATACGTATAGCGGTCGAGCGCGTCCCAGGTGCCGAGCGCGGCCACCTGGCCCGAGCGTTCGTCGGGGAAGGTGTTCAGATCGAATTCCATGCCTTCGGTGAGCGTCGTGACGATCTCGCGCACGGCCACGCGGTCGGCCTCGTCGAGCTGTGCGAGCACGTCGAGCGCGCCGCCGAGCGATTCGAGCAGCAGCTTTTCATCCGATTGCGCCTGCTGGCCCGCGACTTCGCTGGCGATGCGCTCCAGGGCGTCATCGTTCGCGTTGCCGGTGTCCGTGCCGTTCACGCGCTCGCGAAACGCGAGCAGCAGCGCGAGGCGCTGGGCCGGCGGGATCAGCGAGGTATCGGCGATGGTGTCGGCTGCGCGTGCGAGCAGATACGCCTCGCCCACGGGGTCGCGCATGCCGGCGGGCAGCACGCGCATCGTGAGGTAGAACGAGCGGGAAACGCCCTTGAGCAAGGGGCCGAGCAGGAAGGCCCGATTAGAATTCTGCATATCGGTTAGGGCAGTGGAGCGGGCATCAGGGCCCGCAATAAAGCGGCAGCCGCATTGTAGCGTGGACGAGGGTACGAACCTTCCATGACAGGCGATCGACACAGCCACTGTGCGTCGCTGTGTGCCACTGAGCGCCGATGCGTCCCTTTGCGCGCGCATTCATCCGATTGTGTGCTGCCTGTTTGTGCTCTGTCAGCGTTGGTAATCCATCTCATTACAGCGAATTTCGAATTCCGTTCGCCGCCTGTGTGCACAAGATGCAAATGAAAGGTGCCGCAGCCCCCACTGGTCCGCATGATCCGGCGAATTCGTCCTTGCGCCGCGCCCGCTGCGCAATATTGATGAAAGTAATCCACGTAACGCGTGGGTAACGCCCCGCGCCGCCGCGCCCTCTAGACTCCGCCGATGCTTTCGTCACGGAGTGCCGTTTATGTCCACGTCCACGTCACTTGCCATCGATTCGCTGCGCGGTTTCGAGCTGACCGCGGACGGTCAGTATCTGATGGTCAACGGCAATCAGCCGGATAGCGTCGCGCTGCATTGCTCCGTCCTGCACGAGATGCTGGCCGCGCTATCCAACGCCATCGGCCGCTCGGAGCGCATTCGCCACAAAACCGCGAGCGTGAAGTTCGCGATGCCGTGCGAGGCGTGGGAAGTGGGCCGCGAAAACGGCGCCGTGCAGCACCTCGTGGTGAGCTTCCGGCTGCCCGGCGGCGCGGAACTGTCGTTCCGGCTGCATCCTTCGCAGGCCGCGCATATGACCGAAGTGCTCTCGCTCGCAACGGGTCTTGCCAAACCCCTGCGGCCCAGCGGAATGCGCATGCAATAGCGGCCCATAACACGATGCACGCGTATTAGCGACGTGCGCCCAATTCGTCACGCGCTGGCGCGGTTCGCCGCGCCGCGTCTCTCGCGTCGCGCCGGTTCGCGCGGCGTATTCGTTTGTCTTCGCTGGCCTACTTCTCGACCTCCCGCATGACGGTTTCATCTTCTACGCGCTACGCCCGCGCGCTGACCTTCGCCGGCTTCGGATTCGGCATCGCGGCCACCGCGCACGCCACCGAGCCCTTCGTGGTCCAGGACATCCGTATCGATGGACTGGCGCGCATCGAGCCCGGCACCGTGTTCGCCTATCTGCCGATCAAGCAGGGCGATACCTTCTCCGACGACAAGGCTTCCGACGCCATCCGCGCGCTCTACGCCACGGGTTTTTTCAGCGACGTGCGGATTTCCGTCACGGGCGGCACGGTAGTCGTGCAGGTGCAGGAGCGCCCGGCGATCGGCACGATCGACTTCGCGGGCATCCACGAATTCGACAAGGACAATCTCACCAAGGCACTCGCCGCCGTGGGCCTGTCGCCTGGGCGCAGCTTCGACAAGGCGCTGGTCGACAAGTCCGAGCAGGAACTCAAGCGCCAGTACCTCACGCGCGGCTACTACGCCGCCGAAGTGACGACCACCGTCACGCCAATCGACCGCAACCGCGTGGGCCTGCTGTTTTCCGTCGTGGAAGGGCCGAGCGCCAAGATCCGCCAGGTCAACTTCATCGGCAACAAGGTGTTCAGCGAGAGCACCCTGCACGACGAAATGCAGCTCTCCACGCCGAACTGGTTCTCGTGGTACACGAAAAACGATCTGTACTCCAAAGACAAGCTGACCGGCGATCTGGAGAACGTGCGCTCGTACTATCTCGACCGCGGTTACCTGGAGTTCAACATCGACTCGACCCAGGTGTCGCTCTCGCCCGACAAGAAGGACATGTACCTGACGATCTCGGTGCATGAGGGCGAGCCGTACACGATTTCGAGCGTCAATCTCGCGGGCAATCTGCTCGATCGCGAGGCGGAATTGAAGAAGCTTATCGGCGTGAAGGCGGGGCAGCGCTTTTCGGCGCAGAAGCTCAAGGACACCACCAAGGCGCTGGTCGACAAGCTCGGTGAATACGGCTACGCGTTTGCGACCGTCAACGCCGAGCCGCAGATCGACCAGGTTCATCACACCGTCGCGCTCACGCTGCAGGTCGATCCGAGCCGCCGCGTCTATGTGCGCCGCGTGAACGTGGTGGGCAACACGCGTACCCGCGACGAAGTCGTGCGCCGCGAGATGCGCCAGCTCGAAAGCTCGTGGTTCGATTCGAACCGTCTCGCGCTCTCGAAAGACCGCATCAACCGTCTGGGCTATTTCACCGATGTCGAGGTGACCACCGTGCCTGTCGAAGGCACGCAGGACCAGGTGGATGTGGACGTGAAGGTGACCGAGAAGCCCACCGGCACGCTGTCGCTGGGCGTGGGCTACGGCTCGGGCGAGGGGCCGATTATTTCGGCGGGTATTTCGCAGGACAATGTGTTCGGCACGGGCAAGACCCTCTCGCTGAACGTCAATACGGCGTCCACCTACCGCACGCTGTCGGTGACGCAGATCGATCCGTATTTCACGGTGGACGGCATCAAGCGCATCACCGATGTCTATTACCGCACGACCGAGCCGCTCTACTATTCGAGCACCAACGACACGAGTTTCCGTATCGTTTCGTATGGCGCGGACATGAAGTTCGGCATCCCGTTCTCCGAGACCGATATGGTGTATTTCGGCCTCGGCATCGAACAGGACCGCCTCGACATCGACTCGGAAACGCCGCAGACCTATAAGGACTACGTGGCCGACTTCGGGCGCGTTTCGAACACGGTGCCGTTCACGGTGGGCTGGTCGCGCGACAATCGCGACAGCGCGCTGGTGCCAAGCCGCGGTTACTTCGCGCAGGCCAACGCCGAAGTCGGCACGCCGGCCGGCACGGAGTACTACAAGGCCGATGCGCAATTGCAGTACTACTATTCATTCGCGCGCGGCTTCGTGGTGGGCATGAACTTCCAGGGCGGCTACGGCAACGGCCTGGGCGGCAAGCCGTACCCGATCTTCAAGAATTACTACGCGGGCGGTATCGGCTCGGTGCGTGGTTACGAGTCGGGTTCGCTGGGGCCGCGCGACACGTCCACCAACGACCCGATCGGCGGCTCGAAGATGGTTGTCGGCAATATCGAGCTGACCTTCCCGCTGCCGGGCACTGGCTACGACCGCACGCTGCGCGTGTTCACCTTCGTGGACGGCGGTAACGTCTGGGGCTCCGAAGGCAGCAGCACCGGCGCCAACGGCCTGCGCTACAGCTACGGCGCCGGCCTGGAGTGGATTTCGCCGATCGGCCCGCTCAAGCTCGACCTCGGTTTCCCGATCGTCAAGCACGCGGGCGACCAGTACCAGAAGTTCCAGTTCCAGATCGGCACGTCGTTCTAAACGAAAGACCCTTAAAAGTCGATCGTCGACGTCAGCTCGACCGTGCGGCCCAGGCCCACGGCGAGCTGGTTCGAGCCGGCGGCGCTCCAGTAGCGCTTGTTGGTGGCGTTCTCCAGGTTGGCCTGCACCGAAACGCGTTTGCCATGCACGCGCGTTTCGTAGCGCAGGCCCGCCGTGAAGAGCGTATAGCCGCCGATCCACGCCTGGTTCGCGCCGTTCACCGCGCGCGGCCCGGTGTAGTAAAGGCCGCCGTTGACGGCCAGACCCGCGAGCGCCGGCACGCGGTATTCGGCAAACAGATTCGCGGTGACGTGCGGCGTGTTCTCGGGCACCTTGCCGAGCAGCGTGGGATCGCTCGACTCCGTGGTTTTCGCATCGAGATACATCGCCGACGCCGACACCGACACGTTGCGCACCGGCTCGCCCTGCACGGAGAACTCCAGGCCGCGATAGCGCGCCATGCCGTCGAGCGTGTAGACGTTCGAGGTGTTGGTTTCCGCCGAAGGCTGGCGCAGGTTGAACAGCGCGAGCGAAACCAGCGTGTTGCCCGGCAGGCGCGTGCGCACGCCCACTTCTTCCTGGCGGCTCACGGCGGCAGGCAGGATCTGGTACGCGTTCGCCGCGGTCGCAGGCGCGCTGCCCGGCGATTCGAGCGCTTCCACATAGCTCGCGTAGACGCTCGTGGTGGGCGTGAGGCGATACGTGATGCTGCCCGAGGGCGAGGTGCGGTTGATGTTCTGGCTCGGCGTGCCGGCCTGCGAGCTGGTGTACTGCGAGTAGCGCACCGCGCCCATCACCTGCAGGCGCGAGGTCAGATCGATCTGATCGAACAGATAGAGACCGCTG
>NZ_DASZJJ010000166.1:0-29625 GCF_035948235.1 Paraburkholderia sp.
TACGCGTTGCGACATCATGTTGAAGGCAACCAGTTCGCCCACGGAGAGCCGCCCATCAATCACGAGCCGCGCACCGATAAACAGCGTGCCGAGCGTCACGAGCTTGCCAACCAGCTGAATGAGCTGCTGCCCGACATTGCCAAGCTGGTTCACACGAAAACCCGCGCTCACATACGCGGCCAGCTGTGTTTCCCAGCGGCGGATGAATTGCGGCTCGACCGCCATCGCCTTGACGGTCTCGACGCCCGACACCGATTCGACGAGAAACGACTGGTTATCCGCGCCGCGCGCAAACCTCTCGTTCAGGCGTGCACGAAACGCCGGCACCAGCAGCCCCGAAACCGCGCCATAAACCGGCAGCGACGCGACCACCAGCAGCGTGAGCCAGCCGCTGTAAATACACATCACGCCGATAAACACGAACGAAAACGCAATATCGATGACAGCGGTGAGCGCCTGGCCCGTGAGGAAATTGCGGATATTCTCAAGTTCGCGCACGCGCGCCACCGTGTCGCCAACACGGCGCGCGCCGAAATAACCCAGCGGCAGCGCCACCAGATGGCGGAACAGGCGCGCGCCCAGTTCCACGTCGATGCGGTTCGTCGTATGCGCGAACACGTAGTTGCGCAGACCCGTGAGCAGCACCTCGAACACCGACGCCACCAGCAGCGTGATACACACGACGTTCAGCGTGGAATACGTGCGATTGACGAGCACCTTGTCCATCACGACCTGGAACATCAGCGGCGAAACCAGGCCGAAGAGTTGCAGCACCAGCGATACACCCAGCGTTTCCAGCAGCAGCTCGCGGTAACGCACAATCGCCGGAATGAACCACGAGAAATCGAAGCGCGCGAGTTCACCCGCAAGCGAGGCGCGCGAGGCGAACAACAGCATCTGGCCGGCACTGCGCGCGAGCGTCTCGTCGAGCGGCCTGACGACGGGCGCTGCGCCACCTGCTTCGAGGATCAGCGCGGTCTTGCCGTCAGTCTTGGCGAGGATGAAATGTTTGCCTTCGCGGTCGAGCACGAGCGCGGGCAGCGGCGTGGTTTCCAGTTTCGCGGCGTCGAGCGTGACGATGCGCGACTTCAACCCAAGGCCACGCGCGGCGAGCACGAGATCCTTGTCGGTGAACGCTCCGGCGCCCGATGCAGCGGCGTGTTTGAGTTGCGCGGCGTCGGCTGCGATATTGTGAAAACGCGCGATCGTGACGAGTGCGGAAAGGCCGGGATCTTTCACAACCATTACTTCGTCATCCTGATTGACTATCATTCGATTGGAAAATTTTGAATTTCTTTGGCCTGACTCGTTGGACGCAACGTCAGTTGGAAAGTGTTAAATGATTGCCAAACGCGGCGAGAGGTTAATCGATCCCCAATAAAATAAAAACCCGACCTTGACCATAAATCGAGGAAAACAGTTACGTATTTGATTGAGGTTCTGATTAAGTCAAATTACGACAAAATCAGAAAGCGATTTGAAATCAATATCCGTCAGATGCAAAACGGCCGCGCTTTGCGGCTTCAAGGCCGATGCTCAATCAGCGTGTTAACATCCAGATACTTGAATCCAAACGGAATAGATGTCTGCGGCGCGCTGCTCCGCGAGAGCAATCGACTACCGAATCCGTATGACAGATCACGCGAACCCCAAGACCCCACCCCAACGGCGCCCCCGCGTCCCCCAGGCCGAGCGCATCGAGGCGACGCAGCGCAAGATCATCGAATCGGCCCAGCGTTTGCTGCGCGAAGAAGGCTTCAAGAGCGCCACGCTCCAGGCCATCGCGCGCGGCGCGAAGGTGTCGCTGGGCGCGCTCCAGCATCATTTCGAAAGCCGAGACGCGCTGATGGAGCGCCTCGTCAACGAGGCGCTGGCGCCGCTAGGCGGCCGAGACGGCGCTGGCGATGTCTGGCCTGACCCGGCCCTGCCGCTGCGCGAACGCGCGCAGTTCTTCGTGGAAAAGTCCTGGGCGCATATCTACGGCGCGACCAGCTATGTGACCGCCTGGAGCCTGTTCTTCGGCTGCAAGGCCACGCCGTCAATTTTCAACCGCATCGACACCAAGCGCACCGTCGAAGACGAACGTTTCTTCGGGATGTTCGTCGACGTGTTTCCCGAGCTGCGCGAGCATCATCCGTATCCTAGGGGCTTCGCGGCTTCGGTGTTCGCGACGCTGCGCGGCGCGGGCGTATTCGAACTGTTCGACATCCCGGTCGCCGAGCGGCACGAGGAGTTGCAGGCACTGGTGGAAACCATCGTTCGCGCCTGCCTGCCGGTCGCGAATACGAGCACAAACCGCCGCCGCAAGACGCGCGCCTCGGCCTGATTCCCTCCTCTCGCTCTACGAGCATGGAATCTGCATTGAAAAGTGCGGATTCCCGATTTGACCAAACGCAATGAATATCCACAGCGCGAAGCGTTTCGCCGTGCGCTGTGATACTGCGTTTTTTGCCCGTTCCTCCGCACCGCACGCCGGCTCAAAAATAAAGAATTCAAGATCAACGGTTTAGACCGGATAGCGAATTCAAGCCCTAAAAATCCCCATCTTTCTCCATCAGACGAATCCGATTTTCCCGGCGCTCTCCCCTCATTGACAAGGACTGGGAGCGATTCCAATAATCGCCCCCGTTCGCCCGATCAGGCGATTTCCAGCCGTCGCCATAAGCCGGAACGGCAAATAACATTTAATCAGGAGACCGTATGACGAAAATGTTGAAGCGGAAAACTACGCGTTTGTTGGAGTCCGCTGGATTGGCGTTATGCGTCGCAATGCACGCCGCGCCCTCCCAGGCCGTCACGATCCCCGCTGGCACGACCCTCGCCCCGAAACAGGAAATCACCCGCCAGTTGCTGGCCGAAATCGAATCGCTGGACCCGGCGCACATCGAATCGACCAGTGCGAACCTCGTCGGGCTTGACGTGTTTGAAGGTCTCGCACGTATCGACGCAGCCGGCAACGCGGTGCCGGGCGTTGCGGCCTCCTGGAAGCGCACCGCGCCCGACACCTGGGTCTTCTCGCTGCGGCACGACGCGAAATGGAGCAACGGCCATCCGGTCACCGCCGCCGATTTCGTCTATGCCTGGCAGCGCGTGGCCGATCCCAAAACGGCCTCGCCTTACACCGTCACCGTCGAGTTCGTCAAGAACGCCAAGGCCATTGTCGCCGGCAAGCAGCCGCTGTCGAGCCTGGGTGTGCGCGCCATCGACCCGTACACGCTCGAAGTGAAGACCGAGGCGCCAACGCCCTTCTTCCCCGAGCTCACCACCAATTCATCGCTTGCGCCCGTGGATCGCGCCACGGTGACAAAGTACGGCGCAAGCTGGACGCGCCCCGGCAATCTCGTGAGCAACGGGCCGTACATGCTGGCCGACTGGCGGCCCAACGACCGCATCGTGCTCGTGCGCAACCCGAACTACTGGAACAACGCTCATGTGGCTATCGCGCGCGTGACATGGATGCCGGTCGAAAGCGACGAAACGGCCATGCGCATGTTCCAGTCAGGCCAGATCGACATGACGTATCAGGTGCCGTCGGGCCAGTACCCGCAACTCGTCAAGACGTTCGGCAGCGAACTCAAGCCTGGCCTGCAGATTGGCACGTACTACTACGCGCTCAACAACACCGATCCGGCGCTGCGCGACGCACGCGTGCGACAGGCGCTCTCGATGGTGCTCGACCGCGATCTGCTGACCGGAAAGATCACGCAAAGCGGCGAGCGCCCCGTCTATGGTCTGATTGTCGACGGCACGAAAGGCGCGCAGCCGTTCACGCCCGAATGGGCCGCATGGCCGATGGCAAAGCGTGTAGAAACCGCGCGCGGGCTGCTGAAGGCTGCCGGCTATTCGGATGCAAAACCGCTCACCTTCACGATTACCTACAACACAAACGAACTGCACAAGAAGGTCGCACTGTTCGCTTCGAGCGAATGGCGCACGAAGCTCGGCGTGAACGCGAAGATGGAGAACCTCGAGTACAAAGTGCTGCTCAAGCAGCGTCACGACGGCGCATACCAGATCGCACGCGATGGCTGGTACGTTGACTACAACGACGCGATGTCGTATTTCGGCCTGATCCAGTGTGGCAGCCCGCAGAACGATCAGCGCTTCTGCAACCCCAAGGTCGACGATCAGGTTGCCCAGGCGAACCTCCAGACCGACGACGTCAAACGCCGCGACATGCTCACCCAGGCCTTCGCGCTCGCGATGCATGACTACCCGCTGCTGCCGCTCTACCAGTACTCGAATGCGCGTCTCGTGAAATCGTATGTGGGCGGCTATTCGCTCGCCAACAATATCGATCAGCGCGCCTCGCAAGACATGTACATCCTCAAGCACTGACATGCTCGCCTACATCCTGCGCCGCGTGGTCTGGGCCGTGCCTACCGTGCTTGCCGTCGTGACCGCCTGTTTCATGCTGCTGCATCTCACGCCGGGCGGTCCATTCGATACCGAAAGAGGCATGTCCGCCGCCGCGCTCGCCAATCTCAACGCGCGCTATCACCTGGGCGAACCGCTGTGGCAGCAGTATCTCGACTACCTGGGCGCGCTGCTGCACGGCGACCTGGGCCCGTCGTTCCGCTACGCCGACTGGTCCGTCAACGACCTCGTGAAAAAGACCCTGCCCGTGAGCCTCGGCGTTGGCGGCGTGTCGATTCCGCTTGCGGTGCTGTGCGGCGTCACGCTCGGCGCGGTGGCGGCCGTGCGGCGCAATAGTCTCGTCGATCATGCGGTGATGGTGCTCGGCAATCTCGGCAACGTGGTGCCGCCTTTCGTGCTCGGGCCGGTGCTCGTGCTGGTGTTCGCCGTGCTCCTCAAGACGCACGACGGCAACGGCTGGCTGCCTGCGGGCGGCTGGGGCGAAGGCGACTGGTCGCATCGCGTGCTGCCCATCGCGCTGCTCGTCATCATCAACATGGCCGCGATTGCGCGCGTGATGCGCGGCAGCCTGATCGAAGTGCTCGCGGGCAATTTCATCCGCACCGCCCGAGCCAAGGGCCTGCCCGCTCGCACCATCGTCCTGCGCCATGCACTGCGGCCCGCATTGATGCCGGTGGTCTCGCTGCTCGGGCCAGTGTGCATCTCGTCGATCACCGCCGCCGTGGTGACCGAATCGGTGTTCGCGCTGCCAGGCCTCGGGCAACTGGTCGTCAACGGCGCGGTCAATCGCGATTACACGCTGGTGCTTGGCCTCGTCGTTCTCACCACCGTCTGCGCCGTGCTGTTCAACCTCCTCGTCGATCTCGCCTATGCGTGGCTCGATCCGCGCATCCGCTACTGAAGCCATCGGACGCTTATGAAAACCCTTTCTACTGTGCCGCAGCGCGCTGCAACGGCACGGCGGGTGCCACCGGCGCTCGCGCGCTTCATGCGCCATCGCGCGGCGCTTGTGAGCTTCGTGCTCCTGGTGCTGATCGCGCTGGCCTGCTTCATCGGCCCGCTCCTGCTGCCCAATTCGCCCGCCGATAGCGACTGGAGCGCCATCGGCCTCGCGCCCACGCTGCAGGGCGCCCACTGGTTCGGCACCGACGAACTCGGGCGCGACCTGCTCGTGCGCACGCTGGTGGGTGGACGCGTTTCGCTCGAAGTCGGCTTGCTCGGCACGCTGGTTTCCACGCTCGTCGGCGTGGTGTACGGGGCAACTTCGGGCTTTCTAGGCGGGCGCACGGATGCCATCCTCATGCGCATCGTCGACATGATGTACGCGATTCCCTACATGCTGATCGCGATCCTGATGGTCACGCTGTTCGGCCGTGCATTTTCTCTCGTTGTCCTGACCATTAGCGCGTTCTCCTGGCTCGACATGGCGCGCGTGGTGCGCGGGCAAACGCTGTCGCTGCGCACGCGCGAGTTTGTCGATGCCGCACGCGCCATTGGTGTGCGGCCCGCCGCGATCATCGCACGTCATATCGTGCCGAACCTCGCGGGCATCGTCGCGATCTACGCGACTGTCACCGTGCCCAGCATCATCCTCACCGAATCGGTGCTTTCGTTCCTCGGCCTGGGCGTGCAGGAGCCCATGACAAGCTGGGGCGTGCTGATCCAGGACGGCGCGCAAAAGCTCGAAGCCATGCCGTGGCTGCTGCTCGGGCCCGCTGCGATGCTGTGCCTGACACTCTACTGCGTGAATTTCGTCGGCGACGGCCTGCGCGATGCGCTCGATCCCAAGGAGCGCTGACATGGCCTTGCTCGAAGTGAACAACCTCGGCGTGCGCTTCAGCCGCCGCGACGGCCCGAGCGTCAACGTGGTGCAGGACGTGTCGTTCGCGCTCGATGCGGGCGGCACGCTTGGCATCGTCGGCGAATCGGGCTCCGGCAAGAGTCAGACGGTGATGGCTTTGCTCGGGCTGCTGGCGTCGAACGGCGAAACGCTGGGCCGCGCGTACCTGCGCGGCGAAGATCTGCTCGCCATGAAACCCGCTGCGCTCAACCGCATTCGCGGCAACCGCATCGCGATGATCTTCCAGGACCCGATGACCTCGCTCAATCCGTTCCTGACGATCGAGCGGCAGATGACCGAGGCGCTGCAACAGCATCGCAACACCACGCGCCGCGAAGCGCGCAAGCGTGCGATCGAAGCGCTGGAGCGCGTGCGCATTCCCGATGCCGCGCGCCGCATCGGCATGTATCCGCATGAGTTCTCGGGCGGCATGCGCCAGCGCGTGCTGATCGCGGCGGCGCTGATGATGGAGCCCGACGTGCTGATCGCCGACGAACCCACCACCGCGCTCGACGTGACCGTGCAGGCGCAGATCCTGGCCTTGCTGCGCGAGATGAACCGCGAGCGCGGCACGGCGATCCTGCTCATCACGCACGACATGGGCGTAGTGGCCGAACTCTGCGACGACGTCATGGTGATGTATGCGGGCCGCGCCGTCGAAAAGGCCAGCGCCGCCGCACTGTTCGCGCAGCCGCAGCATCCGTACACCGCCGGTTTGCTGGGCGCACTACCGCGCCTCGATGCCCCCGTGGGCGCGCCGCTGCGCACGATCCCCGGCAATCCGCCCATGCCCGGCGGCAGCGACGCGGGTTGTGCGTTCGCACCGCGCTGTGCGTATGCGTCCGAGCGCTGCCGTACCGAACGGCCTGAGCTTCACTACGACGGCGCGCGCTCGCGTGCGTGTCATCTGCCAGTCGATATCGCGCTGCAAACCGCACCGGGAGTCTTTGTATGAGCGATATCACCATGTCCGTCGCGGACGACAAGACCACTACCTCACAAGCGGAAACGCTGTTGAGCGTGCGCGACCTGAGCGTGAATTTCCGCGTCGCGCGCGGTGGCTGGCCATGGCAGAGGGCCACGCTGCACGCCGTCAACGGCGTCTCATTCGATGTGAAGCGTGGCGAAACGCTGGGTCTCGTCGGCGAATCGGGTTGTGGCAAGTCCACGCTTGCACGCGCATTGGTCGGCCTCGCGCCCGTCGCCAAAGGAAGCGTGTGCTGGCGTGGCGAAGAAACCGTATCGGGCGCGCGTCGCCAGCTCGGCGCCCTGCGCCACGACGTGCAGATGATTTTTCAGGACCCGCTGGCCTCGCTCGATCCGCGCATGTCGATTGGCGAAATCGTCGCCGAACCGCTGCGCACGCATGCAGCGCATCTCGGCCGCAAGGAGATCGAACGTCGCGTGCTGACGATGCTCGAACGCGTCGGCCTCAACGCCCAGCATGCGGTGCGACGTGCGCATGAGTTCTCGGGCGGACAGTGCCAGCGCGTCGGCATCGCGCGGGCCTTGATCGGCGATCCGGGGCTGGTGATCTGCGATGAGCCCGTTTCCGCGCTCGACGTTTCGATCCAGGCGCAGATCGTCAATCTGCTGCGCGACCTGCAACGCGAGCGCTCGCTGGCGCTGCTGTTCGTGGCGCACGACCTCGCGGTGGTCAAGACCATCAGCCATCGCGTGATGGTGATGTATCTGGGACGCGTAATGGAAATTGGCGATTGCCATGCCGTCTATGACGGCGCGCGTCATCCCTACACGCGCGCGCTGCTCGACGCGGTGCCCGTGCCCGATCCAGCGCTTGCGCGCCTGCGTCGCGGCGCGCCGTTGAGCGGCGAAATCCCCTCGCCGCTCGATCCGCCGTCGGGCTGCGCGTTTCGCACGCGTTGCCCGCGCGCCTCGGATAGCTGCGCCGCACGCACGCCGCCTTTGCTACGCGCAAGCGAAGGCCAGTCGAACGCCGCCTGCTGGCACCCGTTTGAAAGCGGCGCGACACCTACTGCCTGATGCGTCCTCGTTCCACTTCTCGCATCGCGAGGACGCAACAAGACAGCCTGGCATTCCAAATCGACTGCCCGATTCTAACGACAACACAATCAGAGACCGATGATGAAGAACACACCAACCATCAGGAGACACGCCTGCGCGTTCGCCGCGCTGGCACTTGCTGCATCGCTGGGCGCCATGTCCGCGCACGCCGACGATGCGAATCCGGTTACCGCGCCAGGCGTGAGCGCAGCCACCGCCGCGAGCACGCCGGCATCGAACGCAACACGGCGCAAACACAAGAAAAAGTCGCGCAAGCCGAAGTCCCATGCGTCGTCGCAAAGCGCGTCGCCTGCCGTGAGCAATGTGCAACCGCGGCCGCCCGCGACCAGCGTGGACCGGCTGGTCGAGCCCAATGCGGCGGCAACGCTCTCCTCCGGGATGCCGGACACCAACCCCAGCACGAGCGTGCGCGCCGACAACCCGCCGCGCCCCGCATCGGCGCAGTCGGACCAGGCTGCGAGCAAAGGCTTTATCGGCGATAGTCATTTGATGCTCAATCTGCGTAATTACGCGGACGTGCAGGATGTCACGGGCGGCCCGCATCGCCACGCGTGGACGCAGGGCGCGATGCTCGATTACACCTCAGGCTTCACGCAGGGGCCTATCGGCTTCGGCGTGGATGCGTCGCTCTACGGCGCGTTCAAGTTTGACGGCGGCCAGGGTGCGGGCAATATGGTGCACGTCAGCAAGGATGGCGGCGGGCAGAACCAGTTCGCGTGGGCCTATCCCGGCCTCTGGGACGTGAAGGCGCGCGTGTCCGACACGGTCGTCAAATACGGCCTGCAGATGACCGCCGATAACCCGTTCTTCGAGCCACACGACAACCGCGCGCTGCCGCCGACTTTCCTCGGCGTGTCGGTGGTGAGCAAAGACGTTGCCAATACCGTGCTGCAGGGCGGCAGTTTCACCAAGGTGGACCCGCGCGGCCATACGAATCTGGTCGATCTCTCGACCTCCTATGGCGGCGTGAAGTTCAAACGCTTCAGCTATGTGGGCGGCAGTTGGGATTACAGCCCGAACGGCAACCTGTCGCTGTTCGCGAACCAGGCGGATAGCGTTTGGCGTCAGTACTACGGATCGGTGCAGCAAAGCATCGGCGATGTTTCGACGGTCAAATGGACCGGTTTCGCCAACGTCTACTCGACCCATAGTGTGGGCGGTGGCCTCGAAGGTCATATCAACAACAACGCGTATAGCGCGTCGCTGGCCGCGCAGCATGGCGCGCATTCGCTGCTTTTCGGCTATCAACAGATTCTCGGCGACCAGTTCTTCGATTATGTGAACGAGACCAACGGCATTTATCTCGTCAATTCGATGGACGTGGACTACAACGCGCCGCATGAAAAGTCGTTCCAGGTGCGTTATGGCTTCGACGGGCAATATGCAGGCTTGCCCGGTGCGAAGGCGATGCTCTGGTATGCGCTGGGTTGGGGCGCGGATGGCTCGGCGGGCGCGGCGGCGAACGGCCCCGGCAGCCAGCTTTATGGCCTCTACTGGAAGGACGGCCAGCCGGTGCACGGCTCGCATCACGAGTTCGGTTTTATCCCTTCGTACACGATCCAGAGCGGGCGCTTCAAGGATACGAAGGTCGCGTTCACGGCGATGTGGCATCACGGCTCGAAGTATTATTCGGACCCGAGCAATATGGAGTACCGCCTGCTGGTGGCGATGCCGTTGAAGCTGTTCTAAAAGTTAGTGAGGCGCTGCATAGAGGAGCGCCTCACCCCCCACTTTTCGGCTTTACGAATTAATCTGAATCGCAAATGGCGATAGGAACTACTGCAGATGGAATGGTGCATAGTTTATGTTCTGACCAATCCGGCCATGCCCGGCCTCGTGAAAATTGGCTTCACAGCTCAAGACGACGCCAATGCGCGTATCGGACAGCTCTACACTACTGGCGTGCCAGTGCCTTTCAAGCTGGAATTCGCGTGCAGAGTCCTAAACGCGGAAGAAGTCGAAAAGGCGTTACATCTCGCTTTTGCTCCCAACCGGATCAACCCTCGGCGTGAGTTTTTCCAGATCGATCCTGAACAAGCCGTAGCAATACTTCGACTGCTACACGTCGAGGAAACTACGCAGGAAGTGGAAAATCAGCCCTCACCGGTAGATCAGCAATCAAAGAACGCGGGCTTGCGTCTTAACGTACGAAGACCCAATCTCAACTTCGAACAGATGGGGATTCCGTTTGGCGCAGAGCTAAGATCGGTACAAACAGGCAACGTGGCAATCGTTGAAAGCGCCCGTACGGTTCTCTTCGACAACGAAGAAATGTCATTGACCGCGGCCACACGCAAAGACCTGGAACTCGAATATAGCGTAGCGCCTGGGCCACATTGGACATATGACGGCGTAAGGCTGCGCGAAATCTACAACGAAACGTACAGCACTTAGGACCATCGCGCTCACCCCAGCCACTCCCTCCCGCGCTCCTCCAGGAAACGCACGAAACTGCGTATCTTCGGCAACGGCTGCCGGTCCTGCCGATACAGCGCGTGCACCGGCCGCCCGGCCGGTGTCGCGTCGTCCAGCACGCTCACGAGGCGACCCGCCGCCAGATCGTCCGCCACGAGAATCGACGGCTGCAACAACAAGCCCGCGCCATGCAGCGCGGCCTCACGCAGCGCGAGGCCGTCGTTGCAGAGAAACGTCGTGTCCTCGGGCCAGCGGTTTTCTCCCGCCAGCCGCCAGCCATTGCGCCGGTCCCAGACCGAGTGCCCAAGGCACCGGTGCTGCGCCAACTCCTCAAGCGTGCGCGGCGTGCCATGCCGCACGAGATACGCAGGCGATGCGCAGATCGCCATGCGGTAGCGCCCGATCGGCCGCGCGACGAGGTTCAGGTCCGCATCCAGATCGCCGATGCGCACCGCCACATCAAAGCCCTCGTCGACGAGATCCACCACGCTATTGCTCAGATCGAGGTCGATACGCACCTGCGGATGCGCGTTCTGGTATTCGGCTGCAAGCGGTGCGATCACGCAGGCGCCCAGCGTCGTCGCCGCCGTGATGCGCAGGCGCCCACGCGGCTCGGCTCGCAGACTCTCCACCGAGGCTTCCGCCAGCGCCAGTTGCTCCAGCACCTTGCGGCTTTCCTCAAAGAAGCGCCGGCCCGCGTCGGTCAGGCTCTGCGCGCGCGTATTGCGCTGAAGCAGTTGCGCGCCCAGATGCGTCTCCAGTTGACGCACGTACTTGCCGACCATCACGGGGCTCAGATCGAGTTCGCGCGCGGCAGCGCTGAAACTGCCGCGCTCCACCGCACACACGAAGACTTCCATTGCGCGCAGCCTGTCCATGATTGCAAACCCAGAGTTTCAAGTGAGCAAAATTATCGTCTATTTATTCTCATGGGTGTCAGGCGCATAGTGACGCTTTCGCCATCCGATCATGGAGAGACGCAAATGAAGATCATCGTAGTGGGCGCCAGCGGCGCCGTCGGGCGTGCTGTCGTCGAGACGCTCAGCGAAGGCCATACCGTCGTGACCGTGGGCCGCAATAGCGGCGATTTGCGCGCCGATATCACGCGCGACGATAGCGTCGAGGCGCTGTTTCGCGAGGTCGGCAAGGTGGATGCGATCGTGTCGGCGGCGGGGCATCTGCACTTCGGCCCACTGGCGTCGATGACCACCGAACAATTCAATATCGGCCTGCAGGACAAGTTGCTCGGCCAGGTACGTCTCGCGCTGATCGGCCAGCGTTATCTGAACGACGGCGGCTCGATTACGCTGACAAGCGGCATCGTCGGCGAGGAGCCGATCGCCCAGGGCGTGAACGCCACGACCGTCAACGCAGCGCTGGAAGGCTTCGTACGCGCCGCCGCCACGGAGTTGCGCCGCGACCGCCGCATCAACGTAGTCAGCCCGACCGTGCTGACCGAGTCGCTGGACGCTTACGGCCCGTTCTTCCCCGGCTTTGAAAGCGTGAGCGCAAAGCGCGCGGCACTGGCGTATAAGCGCAGCGTCGAAGGCGTGCAGACCGGGCGCGTTTTCAAGGTCTATTGACTGTATTGAGTCGCGGGTTTGCTTAGGACTACGCTGAAACCCGCACCTCAACCTCGGCGCGCGCAAGCAGGCCGCTGCAACGCTCGGACAGATGCGCGAACGTGACGCGCTTGCCCGCGCGCTCGTAGCGCGCCTGCACCGCTTCTAGCGCCGCAATAGCCGAGTGATCGGCCACATGCAGATGCGCGCAATCCAGCCGCACCTGAGCCGGATCGCGCGCCGGATCGAACAGCGTCTGGAACTGCGCCGCCGATGCAAAAAACAGCGTGCCGCGCAGCGTATAGACGCGCTCGCCCGAAGGCTCGTCGCGCATCTCGCAGCGGAACTCGCGCGCGTGCTGCCACGCGAAATTCAGCGAGGCGATCACGATGCCGCACAGCACGGCGGTCGCCAGATCGGTGCAGACGGTGATGACGGTCACCGCGACGATCACGAGCGCATCGTTGCGCGGCACCTTGTGCAGCACGCGCAGCGAACCCCACGCAAAGGTCTGCCCCGCCACCACGAACATCACGCCCACCAGCGCCGCCAGCGGAATGCGCTCGATCAGCGGCGAGAGGCACAGGATAAACAGCAGGATCATCACGCCGCTCGTCACACCCGAAAGACGCCCGCGCCCGCCCGAACCCAGATTGATGACGGTCTGGCCGATCATTGCGCAGCCGCCCATCGCGCCGAACATCCCCGCCGCGATATTGGCTGCGCCCAGCGCCACGCATTCGCGATTGGGCTGACCGCGCGAGTTGGTCACATCGTCGGTGAGGTTGAGCGTGAGCAGCGTCTCCAGCAAGCCGACCAGCGACATCAGCACCGCATAAGGGAGCACGATGCGCAGCGTCTCCAGATTCATCGGCACGGCCGGCAGGCTGAACTCGGGCAGGCCGCCCGCAATGTGCGCCATGTCGCCGAGGGTGCGCGCGGGCAGATGCAGCAGCGCCGCCGCTGCGCCCACGCCGACGATCGCCACCAGCGCGGGCGGTACGGCTTTAGTCAGACGCGGCATGACGAACACAATCGCCATCGTCAGCGCGACGAGGCCCACCATCAGCACGAGCGCCTGACCGTGCATCCACTCCATGCCATGCGGGCCGGGCGCCTTGAAATGCTCGAACTGGGCGCGCGCGATGATGATCGCGAGTCCGTTGACGAAGCCGAGCATCACCGGATGCGGCACCATGCGGATCAGCTTGCCCAGTCGCAGCGCGCCGAACAGGATCATCAAGAGGCCGCCCAGCACGACCGTCGCAAACAGGTATTGCGCGCCGTGCTGCACCACCAGCGCGACGATCACCACCGCCATCGAACCGGCCGCGCCGGAAATCATGCCGGGCCGCCCGCCAAACAGCGCGGTGATGGTGCAGATGAAGACGGCGCCGTAGAGGCCCATCAGCGGATTCAGGTGCGCGACCAGCGCGAAGGCGATGCATTCGGGCACGAGCGCGAATGACGAGGTGATGCCGGCGAGCAGTTCGCTGCGCAGCGTAGAGAAGCGGCTCATGCCGGAACGGGCGGATTCCATGGTGCGAGTCGATGGGCAAATGAGTGTCGAAAACGCGGCTCGCGAAGAGAGGCAACCGCAGGGGCGTTGGCCTTGCAGCAGGGCAAACCGGGAATCGACGGGGAAAAGGCGGCGCGAACGGCATCGGCGATGCGAGCGCGGCCTGGACGGACGAAAGCGCGGATTCTACCGGATTCCCGCTCCCCGCGCCGCGCACCTTACAGGGCCAGAAGCTTGTTGCGGGCGGAAAGTACATCAAAAGCGGTCGAAAAGTGGCTACCTCAAATAGCCGTAGAGTGGTCATTTGGCATAGCCGCATCTGCGCCTACTATGCATTCCATCGCGCCACCCGGCGCACTCACCGCCCCAAGGAACCATCATGCAACAGCGTCTGGACTTCTACCGCGCCAACCCGCCCGCCATCAAGGCTCTGCTCGCCCTCGAAGAACGCATCGAGAAAAGCAGCATCGAAAAGCCGCTGGCCGAACTCGTGCGCCTGCGCGCCTCGCAGATCAACGGCTGCGCTTACTGCGTGGACATGCATGTGAGCGATGCGCGCAAGGGCGGCGAAACCGAGCGCCGTCTCGCAACCGTAGTGGTCTGGCGCGAAACGCCTTTCTTCACGGAACGCGAACGCGCCGCGCTGGCCTGGACCGAAGCGCTCACGCTGGTCTCGCAGGATCACGTGCCCGACGCCGTATGGGAAGCCGTGCAGCCGCATTTCAGCGAAGCAGAACTCGTCGACCTGACGCTGCTCATCAACGCGATCAATAGCTGGAATCGCTTCGCGATCGCCTTCCGCAAGCTGCCCGCTTAAGGAGCACGCCATGACGCTACGCTCGACACTCGTGCGGGCCGCCGTGGCGGCCTGCAGCATGGCCGCGTTATGTGGCGCGGGCCACGCACTGGCACACGATATGGACGACCCGGCAGCCGCTGGCGAGAAAATCGCCCCCGTGCTCAAGCAGGCAATTCCCGAGGCGCCCGGCAAGAACGTGCTGATCGCCACCGTGACGTTCGCGCCAGGGCAGAATTCCGAGCCGCATATGCATCCGGGTTCGATCTTCGCGTATGTGACGCAAGGCCATATCGAATCGCAGCTAGAAGGCTCGCCCGCCCGCGTCTACGGCCCCGGCGAAGCGTGGTACGAGCCGCCCGGCGCGCATCACATCCTCGCGCGCAACGCCAGCAAGACGGAGCCGGCGCAGATCCTCGTATTCGCCATCGCAGGCGAGCACGATCCGATCAAGAAGCCGCTGCCGCATTGAGCGCGGCGGTGTTCAGGGCGCGCGCCTCCTGAGCGCGCGCCGCCTCGAACAGCCTCACGCACATGAAATCGACGAAAGCGCGCAGCCGTGGCGACGGATGGCGGCTGGACGGCCAGACAATCGAAAACTGGCCGACGCTCGTTGCGTACGCATCGAGTACGCTTTCGATCGTGCCGTCCGCCAGCGCGTCGCGCACGAGAAAGTCCGGCATATAGCCGATGCCGAAGCCCGCCACCACCGACTGCATCAGCGCTTCCATGTTGTTGCAGACGAGCGTGCTGCGCAGGGTGGGCAGCGCCTCGCCGTGCGTCGCGAGTTCCCAAAGCTGCAGTTTGCCGGTATCCGGAAAGCGATAGCGCACGCACGCGTGGGCAGCGAGATCGGCGAGCGTGCGCGGCGTGCCCGCTCGCGCCAGATAATCGGGCGAGGCGCACAAGACATGGCGAAACGGCCCAAGACGCCGCGCCACGAGGCTCGAATCGCTTAACGCGCCGCTGCGGATCACGGCGTCGAAGCCGCCCTCGATCACATCCACCATGCGGTCGTTGAAGTCGAGATCGAGTTCGATCTCGGGATAGCGCGCGGCGAAGTCCGGCAGCGCGGGCAGCAGGAAGCGATAGCCGATCGCAGGCAGACTCACGCGCAAGCACCCGCGCGGCGTCTGCGCGGACTGGGTGAGCACGGCCTGGGCATCGCTCAGTTCCGCGAGAATATGACTGCAGCGCTCGTAGAACAGCCGCCCTTCCGCGGTGAGCGCGATCTTGCGCGTGGTGCGGTGAAAGAGCCGCACGCCCAGCGACGCCTCCAGCTTCGCAATGGCCTTGCCGACCGCCGACGCCGATATGCCCAGCGAGCGCCCCGCCGCCACGAAGCTCAGCGCCTGCGCGACGCGCACGAAGGCAACGATTGCGTTGAGATTGTCCATATCCGCTATTTTCGCTGTCGATCCGGGAATTCGATTCCGCAATGTTCGGAGCGCCAGCCTGTTTTTCAGGCGGCGCATCGGCATTATCGTTCGTCGCTTCAGGGGCGCGCTTGCTGCGCGCCACGTTCATCGGCGCGGGCGTTTGTTCCTGCGTCCCCAGGAGTCACGATGGATCGTTCCGAAATCGACGCAAGCCGCCCCATCCACCATAGCGATTCAGACACACGACGCCGCTTCGCCATTCTCGCAGCCGTCTGTGTGGCGGCGCTGGCGCTGCCGCTCGCGTTTTCCGGCGGCGCGGTGGCCACGCCCGCGATCGGCCGCGCGCTGGGTGGCCTGGGCGCCGCAGAAAAACTCGCCGATCCCACCGCGCTGAACTGGATCACCAATGCCTTCATGCTGAGCTTTGGCAGCCTGTTGATGGCGGCGGGCGCGCTAGCCGATCTGTATGGCCGCAAGCGCGTGTTCATCTGCGGACTCGCTGGCTTCGTGCTGTGTTCGCTGGCGCTCGCCTGCGCGCCCACGTTGCTCGCCGTCGATCTGTTGCGTGCGGCGCAAGGGGCGGCAGCGGCCGCCGCGCTCGCAGGCGGCACGGCGGCGCTCGCGCAGGAGTTCGAAGGCCATGCACGCACGCGGGCCTTCGGCGCGCTCGGCGCGACCTTCGGTCTGGGCCTGGCGTTCGGCCCGCTGATCGCCGGGGTGTTGATCGAATACGCGAGCTGGCGCGCGATCTTCCTGAGCGGCGCCCTCGCCTGCACGCTTTCGCTCGTGTTCGGCACGCGCTATCTGCGCGAATCGCGCGACCCGCACGCGCGCGGCATCGACTGGCCAGGCACACTCACTTTCACGCTTGCGCTATCGAGCTTCACCTTCGGCGTAATCGAGGCACCCGTGCATGGCTGGACCAGTGCGCTCGTGCTCGCATTGCTTGCCGCGAGCGCGGCGCTTGCCTGCGCCTTCGTCGTGGTGGAAACGCGCAACGCGCGGCCCATGCTCGATCTCTCGCTGTTTCGCTATCCGCGTTTCGTAGGCGTGCAAGTGCTGCCGATCGCCACCTGCTACTGCTATATCGTGCTGCTCGTGGTGCTGCCGCTGCGCATGATCGGCGTGGACGGGCTGCGCGAAATCGATGCGGGCTTTCTCATGGTCGCGCTCTCCGCGCCGATGCTGGTGGTGCCTTTCGTGGCTGCGCTGCTCACACGCTGGTTGTCGATGGGTGTGGTGTGCGCGGCGGGTCTGGTGCTGGCCGCTGCTGGTCTGCTGTGGCTTGCCGTGGCGCTGCGCGCTGGGCCTTACGCGGCGATCGCGCCGCTTGTGGTGATCGGCATCGGCGCGGCTCTGCCCTGGGGCTTGATGGATGGTTTATCGGTTAGCGTCGTGCCGAAAGAGCGCGCGGGCATGGCTACGGGTATCTTCAGCACGACGCGCGTGGCAGGCGAAGGCGTGGCGCTCGCCACCGTCAACGCCGTGCTGGCCGCGCTCACAGCCACGCATCTGGCGCAGCGCGTGCCCGGCGATCACGCCACACTCGCCGAAGCCGCCGCGCGGCTCGCAAGCGGCGATCTGGCACAGGCCGCGGCGTGGCTACCCGTTGCGGGCGCAACAACCTTGCAGCACGCCTATGCAGATGCGTTCGGCACCGTGTTGCAGGGGCTCGCGGCAATCACTTTGTTGTGCGCAGTCATCGTGCTGATGTTTCTCGGCGCGCGCTCGCAAGCTGGCGACGTGAAGCGCGATGTGCTGGCGCAGGAACGCCAGCGTGCATAAACGGCCCGTGAGGACTTAGGCCGGTTGCGCTTCGCGCTCGCGCTCCAGTTCGCGCACGAGCGGCAACACCTTTTTGCCGAAATATTCGACTTCCTCGATGAAATGCAGGAAGCCCGCCAGCACCAGATCGACGCCGATCGCCTTGAGCGCGACGATGCGCTGCGCGATCTGCAAAGGCGTGCCGATCAGGTTCGTGCGGAAGCCGTCGTTGTACTGCACGAGATCCTCGAAGGTGGACTTCGCCCAGTTGCCCTCGCCTTCGGGCGAGGCCTTGCCCGCTTCCTTCGCGGCGTGGCCGAACGCCTGCACGGCTTCCACATGCGCGTTGCGCACGATGTCGTCGAGTACGGCGCGCGCTTCTTCCTCGGTATCGCGCGCGATCACAAAGGCATTCACGCCGATGCGCACCTTGTGGTTGTTCTGCGCCGCCTTGGCGCGGATATCGTCGATCTGCGCCTTGAGATTTTCAACCGTGTTGCCATTCGTAAAGTACCAGTCGGACACGCTCGCGGCATTGTCGCGAGCGGCGCGCGAACTCCCGCCCTGAAAGATCTCCGGATGCGGTTTTTGCAGCGGCTTCGGGCTGAGCGTGTAATTGTTGAAGCGGTAGAAATCGCCCTTGAACGTGAAATCGTCCTCGGTCCAGATGCCACGAATCGCGCGGATAAATTCATTCGAGCGGCGATAACGCTCATCGTGCTCAAGCCACGGCTCGCCAATCGATGTGAATTCATCCTTGAACCAGCCGCTTACCACGTTAATGGCGATGCGTCCGTTCGAAATATGGTCGATGGTCGCAAGCTGCTTCGCCACCACGGCCGGATGCCACGGTCCCGGCAGAATTGCGGCAATCACCTTGAGTTTTTCGGTGGCATGCAACAATGCCTGGCTGAACGAAACAGATTCGTGCTGATACTGCGCGCCATAGCCGGCAGTGAAGCGGATCTGGCTAAGCGCGTAGTCGAAGCCCGCGGCCTCGGCGGTGCGCGCGAGCTTCTGGTTGTATTCGAGGCTCCAGTCGGTGCGCTGCTCGATCTTGCTCACGACGAGTCCGCCGCTCACATTGGGCACCCAGTAGGCGAACTTGATGTCGTCGGCGGCAGGGGCGTTCTGGCTCATGGTCGTGTTCCGTGGAAAGTGGCAATCACACCATCTTTCGGGATTTACACGCCGCGCTGAACGATTTTGTTCTGCTATGAAAAGTTCGATTGTTGCTATTGAACTTACTCGCAGCCTTCCGGTTTGGCATTCCAGCGGCGAATCGCGCGGCTTTCGCGGTCGAAGCCCAGAATGCTCACTGACGCCGTATCAAGGTAGAGATGCGCGCCCAGCGCCGCCGAATCGCCGATCCAGCAGCCCGCCAGCACGCGCAGAAAATGCGCATGCGAAAACACGGCGATGCGGCCGCCCTCGCCCGACTCATCGCCCAGCATCGTCAGCAGGCCATCGACCACGCCGCGTGCACGCGTTTCGATCTGCGCGAGATTTTCGCCTTCCGGGATCGCCGAATGCCACACGCTCCAGTCGGGCTCGGTCTGACGAATATCCGCGGTCTTGCGCCCTTCGTAGACGCCGTAATTCCACTCGTGCAGATCGGCCGAAATTTTCACGCGATCGCCCAGTCCGGCCAGCTTGCAGGTGTCGATAGCGCGCGACATGGGGCTGGCGAGCACCGCGTCGAAGTGTTGCGCAGCGAGCGGTTTGGCCAGCGCGCGCGCCTGCTCGCGGCCACGATCCGTGAGGCCGATATCCGTGCGGCCCGTGTGCTGCCCGCTGCGACTCCATTCGGTTTCGCCGTGGCGGATCAGCCAGACTTCGCGGGATGCGGGATGCGCTTTCGATTCTGCGGACATTGGGTTGGCTCCGTGATTGGCGTCGCCACGCGAAAGCATGACGTAAGGCCCGAGGACATCCGGTGACGTCAACAAGGGGGCACCCATTTTAAGGCAGCCACGCGCGCGCTGCGCCTGACTCTGACACTTTCAACAGACGAAAAAAACCGGCCATAAGGCCGGTGCGGAGCGGTTCCGGGGCTATGCTGCACGCGCCCGGAACCCGAGAGAACCGTTTTTGTTCTTGATAGCGTGTGGTTTTAGTTATTGATTCAGCGTGCCCATGCGGGTGCTGATTGGTGTACTCAAGCGGTGTACTCAAGCGTTGTACTCAAGCGGCCAGTGCCTTGCGGATCGCAGCGGACAATTCCGCCGGCGCGAACTTCGTCACATAGCCGTTGGCGCCGGCATTGCGCGCATGCGTTTCATTCGCCGCGCCCGTGAGCGAGGAGTGAATGATGACGGGAATATGTTTCAGACGCGCGTCGGCCTTGATCTTGCGCGTGAGCATGAAGCCGTCCATTTCCGGCATTTCGAGGTCGGTGATGACGAGCGAAATCTTTTCGCGCACCGGCACGTTCTCATTCGCAGCTTCTTCGGCAATCTTGAGCAGCATCTGCCACGCCATTTCGCCGTTCGACGCGATCACGTGCGGCGCGTCGAGTGCCGTGAGCGCCTGACCCAGCAGCGCGCGCGCGAAACCCGAATCGTCAGCGGCCAGAATACGGCCGCCTTCCGTGCGCAGCGCGTCGCCCACCGCTTCCGGCTTGACGTCCTCGTGCTGCTCGGGGAACACATCGCGCATGACCTGCTCGACGTCGAGCACCTGCGCGAGCCGCGTCTTGCCCTCGCCCGCGTCGATACGCGCAATACCCGTCACGTAACCCGAGGTGCCGCTCGATTCCGCGCTCAGCACTTCCTTCCATTCGAGGCGGATGATGTCCTCCACCTCGTCCACCGCAAATGCCTGTGTACCGCGCGAAAACTCGGTAATCAGCAAAATCGGCGGACGCTTGTCCGACGGCGAGCCGATCAGCGAAGCAATATCGATCACGGGAATGATCTGCCCACGAATATCCACGGCGCCTACCAGATGGGCGGGCGAACCGGCAATCGGCGTGACTTCGGGCATCGTGACGATCTCGCGGATCTTGAACACGTTGATGCCATACAAACCGCGCCCAGCGCCCGGACGCGCCTCGCCCAGACGAAACAGCAGGAGTTCTAAGCGGTTGTTGCTGGTCAGCGTGGTGCGTTCGTCAACGCCTGGTTGCATCGTCTTCATGAATTTTGTCTGATGAATTGCGTTGTCTTACGCTCTGGGGCGAGTTTGAAAGCTGCGCGATCCGTCCCCGTTCGCTGAACCTTTGCTTCGCGCGCGATTTCATACCTGCCTCAGTCCTGATATCGGCAAAGCGCGGCGAAGCTTGAACGGGGCCTACCCTGGTTGCATTTAAACCGGCTTCAAACGTAGGCTGGCCGGGCCTGCTGCGCGGGCGGCGCGACCGCGAAGGCCTGGCGCGCTGCCTGTGCGAAGCTGAACACGCCCACCGCGCGCTTGAGCGTATCCGCCTGTTGTTCGAGCGATTGTGCGGCGGCGGCGGCCTCCTCAACGAGCGCGGCGTTCTGCTGGGTGACTTCGTCCATCTGCGTGACGGCCTGGCTGACCTGTTCGATCCCTTTGCTCTGTTCCTCCGAAGCGGAGGAGATTTCGGAGACGATGTCCGAGACGCGCTTGATCGCCTCGCGCACCTGCCCCATCGCGTCGCTCCCCCGTCCAGCCTGCTGCGCACCGCCTTCGATCATCGTCACCGACGAGGTGATGAGTTCCTTGATTTCGCGCGCCGCCGTGGCCGAGCGCTGCGCGAGGCTGCGCACTTCGCTCGCAACCACGGCGAAGCCGCGGCCCTGCTCGCCCGCGCGGGCTGCCTCGACCGCCGCGTTGAGCGCAAGAATATTGGTCTGGAATGCGATGCCTTCGATCACGCCCGTGATTTCCGAAATCTTGTGCGAGCTGCCGCTGATCTGCTGGATCGTGCCGACCATTTCGCGCACCGCCGCGTCGCCGCCGCTGGCCAGATTGTTGGCGTCGCCCGCGAGACCATTGGCCGCGCGCGCGTTGTCGGCATTCTGCTTCACGGTTTCGGTGATTTCGGTCATGCTCGCCGCCGTTTGCTCCAGCGACGCGGCCTGCTCTTCAGTGCGCGCCGAAAGATCGAGGTTGCCGGCGGCGATTTCACGTGCCGCCAGTGCCACGGATTCGGTCGAATGCTGGATGCCGCGCACGATGCCCGCCAGTTGCCCGTCCATGCGCTTGAGCGCACGCAGCAGTTCGCCGAATTCACCGCCCGCACTCGCGTCGATCTCGCTTTCCAGGCAGCCGTTCGCGATCGTATTGGCCACGCCGATTGCACCGTTGAGCGGGCGCATGATGACGCGCAGCAGGAACACCGACGCCGCGAAAGCAACCGCCAGACCCGCCAGGATCAGCACGACGGCCACGATCAACGCCGTGTGCGCGTGACGTTCCGAATCGGCGGAAAACTCCCGGGCTTCATCGTCATTGACGGCGATGTCCTGATTCACGAGGTCGAGCAGGTTTTGCGCGAGCGCCGCGTGCTCGACTTCGAGTTGCTGGCCACCGTCGAAATCGCCCGCATTGAAGCGCTGCAGGCTCTGGCTCGCTGAATCGCGGAACGGTCCCATCGCCGCGTCGATCTTGTCTGCGATGGCGCGTTCGTTGGCGTTACTCACGCGCGCCGGATAATAGTCGGCCCACGCTTTGGCCAGTTGTACGAGATCCTGGTCTGCCGCCTGAGCCGCCGCGCGGGTCTTCTGCGGATCGCGGCCCAATGCGATGCGGCTCAGTTGCAGCCGCGAATCGATCGCCCAGGCGCGCACGTCTCCCAGATCGCGAATCGGCACGACCGTGCCGGAATATTCATCGAGTACGGTTTGATTCAGTCCTGAAATTGTCGATGCGCTATATGCGCCGATGAGCGCGATGATGGCGACGCAAAGCGCCATCGCCGCGATGATCTTGAAGCGTATCGTCTGCAGCAAACCGTTCATGTTCCTCGCCCTGGGTTCCTTACCTCGTGTTTCTTGCCCGTGCTTCTTCCTTACACCGGCAACGATGCGCCGGTTGTCGACGCACTCCTGCGCTTTATCGACACTTTTCACGGAACAATTAGGCTTTGTTAACGATTTTTATTGCGGCTTTCGGCTGATGATTACATCGCTTTCAAATTAATAACGCAATTATTCTGAAAGCGTTTATTAATGTCGCTTCTCGCAATATTGATTAGTTATTCGAATTATTTATCGCGTAAAAAACGCCACCGCAAAGGGTGGCGTTCCAGACACGCAATGATCAGGCGGGCAGCGCCTCGGCCTTCGCCGTTGGGACCGGATTCGCCTGTGCGGCGCTCACCAGCCGGCGATAACGCGACAGTGCCCAGAGCGGGAAATACGCCGTATAGCCGTGATACTTGAGGTAATAGATGCGCGGGAAACCCGGCGCATTGTGCGAGCGGTGCCACCAGAAGCCTTCGCCGTCCTGCACCGAAAGCAGATAGGCGATGCCGCGCTGCACCGATTCCGATTCGAAATCGCCAAACGCCATTTGCGCGAGCAGCGCCCATGCCGTGAAATTCGACACGCTTTCGCCGTCGTTGGTGCCTGCGAGATTCGCGTCGATATAGCTGTCGTTGGTCTCACCCCAGCCGCCGTCGGCATGCTGGCGCGCACGCAGCCACGCAAGCGCACGCGCGATATACGGCTGCGACGGATCTTCGCCGGCCAGCGCCAGGCCCGCCAGCACGCTCCAGGTGCCATAGATGTAGTTGGTGCCCCAGCGGCCCCACCAACTGCCATCGGGACGCTGCGTCGTCTTGATGTAGTCGATACAGCGCGCGAGCGACGCCTTGTCCTCTTCGCGGCCCGTCACGCCGAAACACAGCAGCACGCGGCCCGACACGTCTTCGGTCGGCGGATCGAGCAGCGCGCCGTGGTCCGCAAACGGAATCGCGTTCAGATAGAGGCGGTCGCAATCCGCATCGAAGGCGGCAAAGCCGCCATTACGCGATTGCAGGCCGCGCATCCAGTCGAGCGCCAGCGTCACGCGCGCGGCGTACGGGTCCGCGCCGGTGACCTGCTTCTGCAGACGGCCACGGCGATGCAGCATCGCCACCACTACGGCGCTGTCGTCGATATCCGGGTAATACGGGTTCTCGTACTGAAAAGCCCAGCCGCCCGGCGGCACGTCGGGCTTGACGTTCTCGATCCAGTCGCCCTTGATGTCGTCCACCTGGCGCTCCGCGAGCCAGTCGTAGGCCAGCGCAATCTTTTGTTCCAGTTCGGCGCGCGGGATGTTCGTTTCCTGCGCTGCCTCTGCGGGCGCGTCGGGTACCGTCAGCGCCTGCTCCAGCGCCATCGTGCTCCACGCCGTATCCCACACCGGCGAAAGGCACGGCTGGCAATACACGCTGCCATCCGGTCGCTCTACCAGCAGCTTTTCCAGCGCGTTTTCGCAATCGCGGCGCAGCGGATGATCTTCAGGATACCCAAGCACTTCCATCATCTGGTAGCTATAGACGATGGGCGGAAAGATGCCGCCCATGCCGTCTTCGCCATTCATGCGCTCGGCGCACCAGGCTTCGGCGTGCTTGATCGCGCGCTTGCGCAGCGCGCCCGGAATCAGCGGATCGACATGGCGCAGCAGGCGGTCCATGGCCAGAAAGGCGCGCCGCACGCCTTTGCCACGCGCGAAATACTCGCGCTCCTGTTCAGGCGGCGTAACGAACAACTCGGCGATCGACACGTTATGCGGGTTCTTCGCGCGCGCCTTGAGCGAGCACAGCACCAGCAGCGGCACCATCGTCGTGCGCGCCCAGTAGGCGACCTTGTACATCGAGATCGGCACCCACTTGGGGAACAACACGAACTCGATGGGCATGAACGGCGTGGCGCGCCACGGCACCTGGCCGAACGTCGCCAGCAGGATGCGCGTGAACACGTTGGATTTCGCGGCCCCGCCCAGCTTCAGGATGGCTTCGCGCGCGCGCACCATGTGCGGCGCGGTTTCCTTGTCGCCTGCAGCCTTGAGCGCGAAATAAGCCTTCACGCTGGCCGACACATCGGGCGCGCCGTCCACGTACAGATCCCACGCGCCGTGCGTTTCGAGGCGCTGGATCGCGCGCAGGTAGCGCGCCATCTTTTCCTGGCGAACGGTATCGATCTTCGCCATGAAATGCATCATGAGGATGTATTCAGCGGTGATCGTCGCATCGGATTCAAGCTCGAAACACCAGCTCCCTTCGGGCTGTTGCCGGCGCGCGAGTGCATCGCGTCCCCGGACGATAGCGGCGTCGAGCAGCGCCGCGAATGGCAGGTCGGATTTCTTCATGGCGCGAATAATACCATCCGGACGGAATGTTTAGCGCCGACGCCCGCAATGGTAAGATCCGGTCATGAAGAACACTTCCGCCAAAGCCCCAGCCGACGCGGCTGGCCACGCCGAGGCCCTGCCGCCAGACGCGCAAAACCAGGCCATCCAGCACACGCCGCCCAATGCGCCGGAAATCGGGGCGGCATCCGCCGCTCCCGCCTCTGGGACACGCCGCAAGAAGGCGCCGGTTCAGGTGCGCGCACAACTGCTGCAGGCGGCTTCCGACATCGCCACGGATCAGGGCGTGCCCTCCGTCACGCTCGATGCCGTGGCGGAGCGCGCGGGCGTGACCAAGGGTGCGCTGCAATATCACTTCGCCAACAAGCAAGGACTCCTTGACGCTTTGTTCGAGCAGACGCTCGAACGTTTCGAGCGCCAGATGGAAGCGCGTCTCGCGGCCGAAAGCGACAACACGGGCGGCGCGCGGGCGCGTGCCTATCTGCATTCGAGCATCGACGAAATGAGTCCTGCCGCCAGCACCAATGTGCTGCGCGTGCTGGTGGCCGCGATGATGACCGATCCGGAAATTCGCGAACGTTACGGCGCGCCCATGCGCAAGTGGACGCGCCCCGATCCGCTGCCGCTGGAAGAAGCCGCACGCTTGATGATCTGCCGCCTGGCCGCCGACGGCCTGTGGATTTCCGACCTGCTCGGCTATCAGGATATGTCGGCCGAGATGCGCGAGGAAGTCGTGCGCCAGATCGAGAAGATGACGTTCGACGCGGCCTGAAGCGCCGTATTGACGTTAGTGGGGAGCCGGCGCAGTCGATGCGCGCACAACCAGATGCGGCGGCGACGCCACGCAGACCTTCGCGTCGCGCTCGCCCTGCCCGCTCTTTTTCCCGGCGCTGGCAATCAATTCGCGCAGCAAGGCCACGCCCAGCTCCGCCGCTTCGACGGTTGGCACCGCGACCGTCGTCAATGCAGGCCGCGACTCGCTTGCCAACTGGATATCCGTAATGCCGACCACCGAAAGCTGGTGTGGCACTTCGAAGCCGAGATCGGCGGCCGCCTGCATCGCGCCCAGCGCGGGCAGATCGTTGGTGGTGAACAGCGCGGTGAGATCGGGGTGGCGCGTGAGCAGTTCGCGCGCCGCGGCGTAGCCGCCCTGCGTGGTGTCGATCGCGTGGATCGTCGGCGCGGCCTTCGCGTCGAGCCCCGCCGCTTGCATCGCCGTCACGAAGCCATCGTAGCGCGCGGCGTGAATGCCATAAGCCTTGCTCCCCACAATCGCGCCAATGCGCCGATGCCCCAGTTCGATCAGATGCCGCGCGGCCAGCTCTCCCGCGAGATGAAAGTCCACGGCCACGCATGGCAGGCCCGGCGGTTCAAGTGGTCTTTCCCACATGCACAGCACCACCGGCGCACCGCGCAATTGCGTGAGCCGCAGATCGTCGAAATCGAGGTTGGCGTTCATCACCAGCACGCCTGCTGAAAGCGTGCCCGCAATCTGTTCGAGGTAAGCGCGGCCGGTGTGCGGATCGCCATCGGTATTGCAGATGATGAGGAATTGACCGCTGCTGCGCAGCGCGTTTTCCACCGCCAGCGCGAACTCGGGATAGAACGGATTGGCGATGCTGGCCACCATCAGCGCGATGGTGGGCGCGCGCCCTTCCGCGAGCGCGCGCGCCGGCAAATGAGGCCGATAACCGAGCGCTTCGATCGCTGCAAGCACGCGCTGCCGCGTAGCCTCGCCGACGCGACCACGGTTGCGCAGCACGTTCGAGACCGTCGCGGGCGTGACGCCCGCGTGACGGGCGACTTCAGCCAATGTTGGGGCCGATGAAGGTGTGGGGGTGGGCGTCGTGGGCATCGCGTCTCGCCATCTCAATATTTGGGAATGCATTTCAACATTTGCCTGATTGGCTCAGGCAGCGGCACCATTGGCCTCGCATTCCAGCGTTGCACTCGCCCACGAGGTAACGCAATTAATCCAACGAAATCGGAGACACCGCATCAGGCACACCGCGATCGCGCCCACGATCGTTTTTTTCGGGTTGCCTGATTAAGCGCTTAATCTCAAGCGTCGCGCCGATTAGAACACGGAGACGGGACGAATGGCGAGCATTTCCTTGCGAGGTGTGCAGAAGGCCTACGGCGACAACGCGCCGGTGATACGCAATGTCGATCTGGAGATCGGCAAGAACGAGTTCTGCGTATTTCTCGGGCCTTCGGGTTGCGGCAAATCCACCCTCTTGCGCATGATCGCCGGCCTCGAAGACGTGAGCGACGGCGATGTATCGATTGGCGGCAAGCTCGTGAACGACGTGCCGGCCGCGCAGCGCGGCGTGGCAATGGTGTTTCAGAGCTACGCGCTGTTCCCTCACATGACGGTGTACGAGAACATGGCCTTCGGCCTGAAGCTCGCGAAAACGCCCAAGGCGGATATCGATCGCAAGGTGCGTGAGGCGGCGCGCATTCTGCAGCTGGAAGCGCTGCTGGAGCGTCATCCGAAAGCGCTCTCGGGCGGCCAGCGCCAGCGCGTCGCGATTGGCCGCGCGATCGTGCGCGAACCCGGCGTGTTCCTGTTCGACGAACCGCTTTCGAATCTGGACGCCACGCTGCGCGGCCAGACCCGCATCGAAATCGCGCGGCTGCACAAGCAGTTTGCCGAAGCGAGCGTGGTCTATGTGACCCACGACCAGATCGAGGCGATGACGCTCGCCGACAAGATCGTCCTTCTGCATAGCGGTAAGGATACCGAACTGTATGGCAGCATCGCCCAGGTAGGCGCGCCGCTCGAACTCTATCACCGGCCCGCTAGCCGCTTTGTGGCAGGCTTTATCGGTTCGCCGCGTATGAATTTTCTGCCTGCCACCGTGAAGGGCGTCGATGCGCAAGGCGTGAGCGTCACGCTCGACGGTACCGGCGAAACCATGCGACTTCCCTTGCAAGGCAGCGCGCTCGCGGCCGGCACGGCTGTCACGTTCGGCGTGCGGCCCGAGCATCTGGAGTTGATCACCGAAGCAGGCAACGCTGCGCGGCCCGGCGAATCGCTCACACTCGCACGCAAGGTCACGCTGGTGGAAGCCCTCGGCGAACACAGCTACGTGCATCTCGATCAGCCGGGCGGTACGGTATTAATCGCCAAAGCCCCCGGCGACGCGCATTTCGCACCGGGCGACACGGCGCAGTTCCGCGCTCAGGCCGCGCAATGTCATCTGTTCGCGCCCGACGGCTTTGCACTCGCGCCGCTCGACGCGCAACCCTTTGAATCCGCCGCGCAACGCGCGTAACCCCTTGAACGAGGACACAGGCATGCGTCTTGGAGTCTGCTATTACCCGGAGCACTGGCCCGAAGCGATGTGGAAGGACGACGCCGCGCGCATGAAGGCGCTCGGCATCGAACAGGTCCGTATCGCCGAATTCGCGTGGAGCCGCATCGAACCGTCGCCCGGCGAATACGACTGGGGCTGGCTCGATCGCGCGATCGACACGCTCGGCGAGGCCGGTCTCAAGGTGGTGATGTGCACGCCAACGGCAACGCCGCCCAAATGGCTGATCGACCGTCATCCGGAGATTCTGCCGGTCGGCGCCGATGGCCGCCCGCGCGCGTTTGGCTCGCGACGGCACTACGATTTCTCCTCGCCCGCCTGGTTCGAAGCCTCGCAGCGCATCTGCACAGCGGTTGCGCAACGCTACGGGCAGCACCCCGCCGTCGCCTATTGGCAGACCGATAACGAATATGGCTGCCACAACACGGTGGTCAGTTATTCGGAGTCCGCAGTAAAACGCTTTCGCGCGTGGCTCGCCGATCGCTACGGCAGCATCGGCGCGCTGAATACGGCGTGGGGCACGGTGTTCTGGAGCATGGAGTACCGCAGCTTCGACGAGATCGACGCGCCGGTGGCGACCGTCACCGAAGCGCATCCGTCGCACCGGCTCGATTACCGGCGCTTCGCCTCCGACGAAGTGGCGCGCTACAACCGCATGCAGGTCGAGATCATCCGCGCGCATTCGCCGGGGCGGCCGGTCGCGCACAACTTCATGCAGCTCTTTACCGAGTTCGATCACTACAAGGTGGCGGCCGATCTCGATGTCGCCGCGTGGGACAGCTATCCGCTCGGCGCGCTCGAAGAGCAGTGGTTTGCGCCGGACGTGAAAGCGCGCTGGTTGCGCAGCGGGCATCCCGACTTCGCCTCGTTCAATCATGACGTGTACCGCGGTATGTCGAAGCTGCCGTTCTGGGTGATGGAGCAGCAGCCCGGTCCTGTGAACTGGGCACAGTGGAATCCGGCGCCGCTGCCCGGCATGGTGCGGCTATGGAGTTGGGAGGCGTTCGCGCACGGCGCGGGTTGCGTGTCGTATTTCCGTTGGCGCCAGGCGCCGTTTGCGCAGGAGCAGATGCACGCTGGTTTGAATACGCCCGATAACCGGCTCGATGTGGGCGGCAACGAAGCGGCGCAGGTTGCGGACGAGATTCGCGCGGTGCTCGCCGCGAACGCCGACGCCAACGCTGCGATCCGCTCGAAGGTTGCGCTCGTCTACGACTACGAAGCGAAGTGGCTCTTCGAGATTCATCCGCAGGGCGCGGACTTTCACTATCCGCGCTTCGCGTTCGAGTATTACTCGGCGCTGCGCTCGCTCGGATTGGACGTCGATATCGTGCCGGTCGATGCAGCCCT
>NZ_DASZJJ010000167.1:0-4332 GCF_035948235.1 Paraburkholderia sp.
TTTCGGCGTCATACCGTCGGGCTGTTGCCAGTACGGTGCGCCGCTGGGCGAGCGCGTTGAACCATGGCAAATTGCGAACGATTCGAACCCGACCGTGCGAATGCGGGCCACGCTAGCGCCGCGCATGCCGCGGCGCTCAACCACACGGCAGGCCAGCCGGCGAGTGCCAATAGCATCGGAATGACGGAGGGCGCGAGCCAGAACGCGATGAAGGCACCCGTATTGCCCATCGCGAGCGCGCTGCCCACGCGGCCGTGACCTGCAAGCGTCGCGAGTTCGGTGAACGCGACGCCATGCCATGCCGACGCAGCAATGCCGCCCGCCACCAGCAAAACAAATAACCCGATCAAGGCGAACAAGGGCAACGTTGAGCCCGGATGAACAGCGTGCGCGCATAGCGACGTCGCCACGGTCAGTAAAAAGAAGAGTAAGACCGTAAGCGCCGCGCATACACGCAGCCAGGCGTTGCGATTGCCGTGCAGATCGGTCCAGCGCCCGCTCCAGACCCGCGCCACCGCCGCGCCAATCTGCACCGATGCGAGCGCGGCGCCCGTCGCCACACTGCCTGCATGGCCGAAATCGTGCAGAAAAACGCTCGCAAACGTGATCACCGCGACCTGCGGCATGCACAGTGCCGCAATCCCGCCGACCATGCGCCAGACCTGCGCACGGCGCAGGGGCGAACGTGCGGGCGCCGCGCCCTGCACGCCCGGCGAAGTCGCCTCAAGCGCGATTGCATCCGGCTCGCTCACCCACATGATCGTCAGGACTGCAGAAATCAGGCACATCGCCGCGAGCGCGCCATAGACCCACACAAACCCCGTGTGAGATGCCAATGCAGGCAGCAACAGCGCGCCAATGCCCGCGCCGGAGGGTACCGCCGTCTGTCGGATACTCATTGCGAGTCCGCGCTCCGTTGGCCCGAACCATGCCATCACCGCACGCCCGCTCGAACCGTTAACGCTGCCGCCCAGCAGGCCGATCGCAAGAAAACCCGCCGCCAGCGCGTGCGGCCCCGGCACGCTGGCAGCGGACGGCACGCCCCACAACGCCATGGCGAATAGCGCCAACATCGTCGAAACCAGCCCGAGCAGCAGCACGCGCCGGTCGCCCCAGCGATCCGTTAACAGTCCCCATGGCAATTCGCTCAGCACCATGCCAAGACCGAGCATGCCAAGCACGAATCCGAGATCGCCCGTGCCGATCCCGTAGGCCGGGCGCATCCATACCGCCGTAGCCGGAATCCCCGAAAACGCCGCCGCAAAACTCGCATTGGCAACAACCCCGACACCCAGCACCTTCCAGCGATGCGACGCCGGGCGCCCCTTTCCATCCGCCATATGTGACACGACCGCCTCCAGAAATGCGTTGACTGCGGCCATGCTAAGGGCGCACCATCTATCGGAAAAGCGGGAATATCCAATCAACGTTATCGGCGTTTCCGAAACATCAACGCAGTATCGCGCAGTATCGGATAGCAACCACATGAACGCACGCGGTTTAGATCTCGCGCAATTGCGCACTTTCCTCGCCGTGACGGAAGCAGGTAGCGTATCGGGCGCAGCCGAGCGCATATTTCTTTCGCAGTCCTCGGTAAGCGAGCAGTTGAAGAAGCTGGAAGAACGCATCGGCCAGCCGCTATTCGTGCGCAGCAAGCAAGGCGTTGCGCCCACGCCTGCGGGTGCGAAGCTGCTGGAGCACGCGCGCCGCATCGTCGCGATGTGCGACGCGGCATTCGACGACATGCTCGGGCGCTCGCTCGACGGCGAGCTGCGCCTGGCCATCACCGACTACTACCGGCCGCACGACGTGGCCGCGATCATCCGGCGCTTCGCGAGCCAGCATCCGCGCCTGCGCCTGCACGTAACGGTGCTGCCAAGCGCCGTGATCGACGCGAGCGCGCAGGACAATGTGTTCGATATCGGGCTGTCGCTGCGCATGGTCGATGCGCCATCGCGGCGCGCGGCATCCAGCGGCGACGATACCGGCGCACGTCAGAGCACGGTGATCCGGCGCGAGAAGCTGCTCTGGGTGGGCGCGCGCGAAACGCTGCGCGAGCATGCGTCGCTCGCGCCGCCGTGGCCGCTGGTCCTGCTGCCGTCGACGTGCCTGTTGCAGCGCTATGTGGTGAAGTTGCTCGAGCGCGCGCGCATGCCGTATCTGATTTCGCATTCGGCGTCGGGCGTCGCCGGGCTTCAGCTTGCACTCAAGGCGGGTCTGGGGATTTCGTGTCTGAACGAATCGGCGATCGGCGATGGCGTGGAAGCCTGCCCCGCTTCGTTCGGTCTGCCGGCGCTGCCGGCAGCGGAGTTCCATCTGTTGCCGGGACGACCCGGCGAAAGCGCGCAGGTGAGTCATGCGCGCGAGGCGCTCGCGGCCCTGCTGGGTTAGCGGGCCGCGGGTCGCCACACATTGCGCGTCGGGGAGTTACGCCTTCGCGCTCACCAGATCGGCGAAACGCAGCAGATCGACGTTGCCGCCCGAAATCACCATGCCAACGCGCTTGCCGCGCACGTCGACCTTGCCGTGCAACACCGCCGCCGCCGCCAGACAGCCGGTCGGTTCTACCACCAGCTTCATGCGGCTCGCGAAAAATTTCATCGTTTCGACGAGTTCAGCATCGCTCACCGTGACGATTTCCTGCACGCGCTCGCGAATCACCGCAAAAGTGTAATTGCCGAGGTGCTGCGTCTGCGCGCCATCGGCGAGCGTTTTGGGCGTGTCGATGTGGACGATCTCGCCGCTCTGGAAGCTGCGCTGGCCGTCGTTGCCCGCTTCGGGTTCCACACCGATCACGGTGCAGCGCGGCGCCAGCGCGTGCGCCACCGTCGCGCAGCCCGACAGCAGACCGCCGCCGCCCAGCGGCGTGAGCAGCACGTCAAGCTCGCCGGCCTCCTCAAAGAGTTCCTTGGCCGCCGTGCCCTGCCCCGCCATCACATGCGGATGATCGTAGGGCGGAATCAGCGTGAGACCGCGCTCGGCGGCCAGCCGCTGGCCGAGCGCCTCACGGTCTTCGGTATAGCGGTCGTAGAACACGACTTCGCCGCCGTAGCCGCGCGTGGCCTCGACCTTCACGGCCGGCGCGTCGTGCGGCATCACGATCACCGCCTTCACACCAAGCAGTCGCGCCGACAGCGCAATCGCCTGCGCGTGATTGCCCGACGAGAACGTGATCACGCCGCCCTGTTTCTGCTCCGGCGTGAACTGCGCGATGGCGTTGTAGGCGCCGCGGAACTTGAACGCGCCCATGCGCTGGAAGTTTTCGCACTTGAAGAACAGTTCGGCGCCCGCGAGTTCGTTCGCAGTGCGCGAGGTCAGCACGGGCGTGCGGTGCGCGACGCCGCGAATGCGCTCGTGCGCGGCCGCGACGTCTTCGAAGGTGATCGGCAGGTTGCTCATGGTCGGTGCTCGTCAGGCAGGTAGGAATAAACGGTCGGACGCGCCACGCCGAGCGTGCGCGCGACTTCGGCAAGCGCGTGACGCAGGTTCAGGTGGCCGCTTTCGGCGAGTTCGCGCACGGCTTCGCGGCGCTGCGCCAGCGTCATGCCGATGGGCGTGGTGTTGCGCGCGGCGGCAAAGCGTTCGAGCGCGGCGCGGATGGTTTCGCGCGCCTCGCCGTTGGCGTGCGGCGCAAGCGTTTCGGCGACGGGCGCGGCGTGGCCGGTCTGCATCAACTGGCCAAGGCCCGCCGTGACCGCGCCGAGCAGCGACACGTCCATGTTCAGGCAGATGGCCGCGACGCACTCGCCCGCGCTGTTCTTCAGGCCGATCGACGTGCTCTTGACCGCACGGCCGTCCGGGAAGCGATTCGGGTAATTGGCGACCACATCGGGAAAGTGGGGGTCGGTGATGCGCGCGAGCCCCATTTCAGTGGCGGCGTCGCCGATCTGGCGGCCCGACAGATTGTTGGCGATGGCGACGACCGATTGTTCGGGCGTAGTGAGATCGTGGAGCAGCACTTCGACGAGCGGCGCGAGCGTCTGGCCGAGCGCCTCGACGATCTTGCGCCCCTCGCGCAGGAGGAGCTGGTTTTCGTGCTGCGGGTCGGCTTGGGCTGGCTTCGTCATGAGTGACATTTTGACGGTTTACGACAAAATGTCAACGACGCGATGATGGCGACAGAAATGAAAAACGCCCTTGCAGCGGCAGACGCTGCAAGGGCGTTTAAATACGATGTTGCGCGAATGGACGCTTAGAACGGAATATCGTCGTCCATTTCGTCGAAGCCGCCGCCAGCCGGCGCGCTCGGACGGCCACCGCCGCTGCTTGCGCCGCCACCGCTCGAACGCGGAGCGCCGCCGCCAGCGCCACCTGACGCACGGCCACCGCCGC
>NZ_DASZJJ010000168.1:0-9334 GCF_035948235.1 Paraburkholderia sp.
CGGCTCCGGCATCCAGGCGGATCTGATGACGCTGGCCAGCATGGGATGCCATGGCGTCTCCGTGCTTACGGGCTATACCGTGCGCGATTCGGCGAGTTGCGACGAAGTCACCGGCCTCGATCCGGAAACCGTCGCGAGCCAGGCGCGCATGCTGCTCGAAGATATGCCCGTGGCCGCCTTCAAGGTCGGCGCGGGCGCCCGCGCCGAGGTCGTGAGCGCGATTGCCGAAGTCGTCGCCGACTACGACGAGATCCCGCTCGTGCTCGCGCCCGACTTCACGCTCGACGACGAACACGTGCTGGCCGCCGACGAACTGCGCGAAACCGTCACCGACCTGCTGGTACCGCAAACCACGCTGCTCGTCGCCGATGTGTCCGTGCTGCTCGCGCTCGCGCAACCGGACGGCGATTCCGAACCGCCCGGCATTGACGCCGCGATCTCGCAACTGCTGGCGAGCGGCTGCGAGTACATCCTGTCGATGGAAACGGGCTCGCACCGCGTGGTCAACACGCTCTATAGCGAGGAAGGCCAGATCCGCCAGGACCTGTGGGACCGCACCAGCCAGCCGATGATGGGCGTAACCGACACGCTCGGCGCGGCCATCGCCGCGCTGCTCGCGAACGGTCAGGAGCCGCCCGAAGCCGTGCGCGAGGCGCAGGAATATCTCTATCAGGCCATGCAGGGCGCATTTCGCCCTGGCATGGGCGCGTGGGTGCCCGACCGCTTTTTCTGGGCGCGCGCCAACGATGCGGAAGACGGCGAAGAAGCGGCCGACGATGCCGAAGGTCCCGGCAAGACGCCGCCCGCGGGCGAAGCGCGGCATTGAGCGCTGACTGACGATGCTGGGCGCGGGTGTCAAGCCCGCGCGCCGGCATGCTGAGTTTCGCGCTGCGAAGCCGCAAAAGGGAATTTACAAATAATTACCGGGGGTATACTGCCGCCCTCTAACAAAGATAACGCCGCCAGCGCAGCCCCAGACGCAGCAAAACTCGCCGCCACGCGCGAGAGCGCGTCATGACCGACACGGGCGCACCCTACCCACGGCAGACCCATGTCCCGCACACTCCTGTCACTGGTCGTACCTTTCTATAACGAAGAAGACGCCATTCCCGCCTTCTTCGCAGAGGTCGTCCCGGCTCTAGAGGCGATCGACGCAACGGAATTTGAAATCGTCTGCGTCAACGATGGCAGCAAGGACCGCACGCTGCCGCTGCTCGTCGACGCCGCCGACGCCGATCCCCGCGTGCGCGTCATCGATCTTTCGCGCAACTTCGGCAAGGAAGCCGCGCTGTCGGCCGGGCTGACCGAATCGCGCGGCGACATCGTCGTGCCCTTCGACGCCGACTTGCAGGACCCGCCCGAAGTCATCGCGCAACTCGTGAGCAAATGGCGCGAGGGCTTCGACGTCGTGCTCGCGAAACGTTCGGACCGCAGCTCGGACACCTACCTGAAACGCAAGTCCGCGGTGAGTTTCTATCGCCTGCACAACAAGCTGGCCGACGTGAAAATCCCGGAGAACGTCGGCGATTTTCGCCTGATGACGCGCGAAGTCGTGGATACGCTCAACGCACTGCCGGAGTCGCGCCGCTTCATGAAGGGCCTGTTCGCCTGGGTCGGCTTTCGCACAGCCGAAGTCGCCTACGTGCGTAGTTCGCGCGTCGCGGGCGAAACCAAGTTTTCAGGCTGGAAACTGTGGAATTTCGCGCTGGAAGGCATCACCAGCTTTAGTACCGTGCCCTTGCGGATGTGGACGTATTTCGGCCTGATGGTAGCCGCGAGTTCGTTTCTCTACGCGGCGTATCTCGTGATCCGTACGCTGGTGCGCGGTATCGACGTGCCGGGCTATGCGTCGATTTTCGTGTCGCTGCTGTTTTTCAGCGGCGTGCAGATGATCGGGATCGGCGTGATCGGCGAGTACATTGGCCGGATTTACCTCGAATCGAAGCGCAGGCCGCTTTATGTGATCCGGCGCCGCTACGGGAAAGAGGCCTGAAACACGTTAATCGCGCTGAACGCGCTGAACGCACTATTTCTCGCGCGCATAAAAAAACCCGCATCGCTGCGGGTTTTTCTTTGGCGAGGAAACACGCCTTGCGGCGTGCTCCCCTGCACTTCGATGTAATCAGGCTTGAGCCTTGGCTCTGCCTGGGACCGGAGTAAGCGCCGAAGCGCCAACTCCGGATCGCAATTACATGTCCATGCCCATGCCGCCCATGCCGCCGGGCATGCCGCCGGGCATCGGTGCATCTTCCTTCGCGACTTCAGCAACGGCTGCGTCCGTCGTCAGCAGCAGGCCAGCGACCGAAGCTGCGTTTTGCAGTGCGGTGCGCGTAACCTTCGTCGGGTCGACCACGCCAGCTTCGACCATGTCGACGTACTCGCCCGTCGCTGCGTTGTAGCCGTAGTTGCCTTGACCTGCTGCAACTGCTGCCACCACGACCGACGCTTCTTCGCCGCCGTTCGTGACGATCTGGCGCAGCGGCTCTTCCATTGCGCGCAGAACGATCTTGATACCTGCGTCCTGGTCTGCGTTGATGCCCTTCAGGCCCGTCACAGCAACGCGAGCACGGATCAGCGCAACGCCGCCGCCCGGGACGATGCCTTCTTCAACGGCAGCGCGGGTTGCGTGCAGCGCGTCTTCCACGCGTGCCTTCTTTTCCTTCATTTCGACTTCGGTCGCAGCGCCAACCTTGATCACTGCAACGCCGCCTGCCAGCTTGGCAACGCGCTCTTGCAGCTTTTCACGGTCGTAGTCCGACGTCGCTTCTTCGATCTGCGTGCGGATTTGCTTGACGCGCGCTTCGATGCTGCCGGCTTCGCCAGCACCGTCGATGATCGTCGTGTTTTCCTTGCCCACTTCGATGCGCTTCGCTTGACCGAGTTCGTTCAGCGTTGCCTTTTCGAGCGTCAGGCCGGTTTCTTCAGCGATGACCTGACCGCCGGTCAGGATCGCGATGTCTTCCAGCATCGCCTTGCGACGGTCGCCGAAGCCCGGAGCCTTGACAGCAACGGTCTTCAGGATGCCGCGGATGTTGTTGACGACCAGCGTGGCCAGTGCTTCGCCTTCGACGTCTTCAGCGATGATCAGCAGCGGACGGCCAGCCTTCGCGACTTGTTCCAGAACCGGCAGCAGATCGCGGATGTTCGAGATCTTCTTGTCGAACAGCAGGACAAACGGGTTGTCCAGAACGGCGACTTGCTTGTCCGGGTTGTTGATGAAGTACGGCGACAGGTAGCCGCGGTCGAACTGCATACCTTCGACGACTTCGAGTTCGTCTTGCAGCGACTTGCCGTCTTCAACGGTGATGACGCCTTCCTTGCCGACCTTGTCCATCGCTTCAGCGATACGGTCGCCGATCGACGAATCGCTGTTCGCCGAGATCGAGCCGACTTGCGCGATTTCCTTGTTGGTCGTGCAGGGCTTGCTGATCTTGCGCAGTTCTTCGATTGCGGCTGCAACAGCCTTGTCGATGCCGCGCTTCAGGTCCATCGGGTTCATGCCCGATGCGACGTACTTCATGCCTTCGCGAACGATCGATTGCGCGAGGACGGTTGCCGTCGTCGTGCCGTCGCCTGCGTTGTCGCTGGTCTTGGAAGCGACTTCCTTGACCATTTGCGCGCCCATGTTCTGGAGCTTGTCTTTCAGCTCGATTTCCTTCGCGACCGAGACACCGTCCTTGGTGACCGTCGGGCCGCCGAACGAGCGCTCGAGGACCACGTTACGGCCCTTCGGACCCAGCGTGACCTTCACTGCGTTGGCGAGAATGTTCACGCCTTCAACCATCTTGGAACGGGCGGAATCGCCGAACACGACGTCTTTAGCTGCCATCTTCTAACTCCTTGGAATTCTTGATGAATGAGCGGTGGGCCGAACTTACTTCTGCACCACGGCCATGATGTCTTCTTCGCGCATCACGAGCAGTTCGTTGCCATCGACCTTGACGGTCTGGCCAGCGTACTTGCCGAACAGGACGCGATCGCCGACCTTGACGTCGAGCGCGATCAGGGCGCCCTTGTCGTCACGCTTGCCCGGGCCCGTGGCCAGGACTTCACCTTGATCCGGCTTTTCTGCCGCTGCGTCCGGGATCACGATGCCCGAAGCGGTCTTGGTTTCTTGATCCAGGCGCTTGACGATCACGCGATCATGCAAAGGACGAAGGTTCATGGATAGATCCTCTCTTGATTTGGACTTGAAGAGACTCAAGAAAACCTGGCTGCCGACAATCGTCAGCCAGAGGTATTGGTGCACCGAGCGTTGTTAGCACTCTCATGCGGTGAGTGCTAATTATATGGACGGGTGGTGACAAATTCAAGAACGGGGGTGGGAGGTTTTTTTGGGGGGGTGATCAGGGAGAAAAACGCTCTCAGGGGCCGTCCAACTGCCTTCACGCCCACAAACTCAGCGATAAAATTCGACGCAAAAACAATGGATTAGCGGAAATTTACGCTTCGATTGCAATGGCACCGCGCGAGCGGAAACTGGCGCGCACTCCGCCGACGGAATTTGTAACAGCGCGCAAAATGGCCCCAGGGAATTCCCGAAAGCGGCGGCGCCCGTGTTCAGGCGCTTGCCACGAACGCCAGAAAAGTGCTTTTGCATCAGGATTGCCCCGCGTCAAGCGTCCTGGCGAAACAGCACTGTCCTGTGTCCTGAGTTCAACCTCGCGTCATATGAAGCGCTTGCGGATCAACGCGTTCGCCAACTTGCGCGGCGCGAGCAGCGTGAGGACGCTCCAGCCCGCGACAAGAACCCGGAAGCGCGTCTGCTCGAAGTTGGAGCGGAACGGAAACATCAGCGCGTCAAGCAGCGCGCGCGGCCGGCTATCGCCCGGCAGCGGGTGTTGATCGGGCGTAAGACGCAACGAGGCAATGCGCAGTTGCAGCAGATGCGGACCGCGGAACAGCGTGTTCAAAGGCGGCGGCGTTCGGCCAACCATCGCGCAAGCTTCGCAGGCCGCCGCGTGCCGCTTGATGGCGCGCACAATCTCACGGCGAAAATTCGTGTGGTTCGCACTCATCGCGCTGTCGTTGCCGCCATGCATGCGATATAGCACGAGCGGCTTCGCGATGGTCTCGACATCGCCCACATAGGGTGCCATCGCAATGCATGTCGAGTCGGTGAACGAATCGTGACTCTCATCGAGCGGAAAGATCTGTTCGAGGAAACTGCGCGACCACGCGTTGCCCGAACCCGGCGGTGAAGGATATTCCGAAGTCGTCCACGCCCACTGGCGAATCGCCTCTGGCGACAGTCCCGCGGGAATTTTCGGAATGATATTGCGGATCGGACGCTTGAGCGCGTCCACACGCTGCATCTGCACCTGCACCTTGCTCAAGCCCGGACGCCAGACCTCCGCAATGGCGCGCAGCGCGCCCGGAACAAGCACGTCGTCGGCGTCGAGAAAGATCACGACATCGCCCGAGCTTCGCTGGAATCCAGTGTTGTTGGCCTCGCGCTGGCCGCCGTTCTCCTTGAACACGGCGGTGATACGGTTGCCAAACGCGCGAATCACCGTGGCGGAATCATCGCTCGAGCCATCGTCGACCACAATGACCTCGAGTCGCGGCCAATCCTGCGACAAGGCGCTCTCGATCGCCTGGCCGACAAAGCGTTCGTAGTTGTAATTCGCGATGACGACCGAGAACGACACATTGGGCATCATGTTGGTGCGGGCCTGCCTCCTGAGCGCCGATTTCGGAAATTGTACAAGCAGTCTACCGAGGTACAAAGAAATGCTCCGCGAACTGGGGGAGCCTCTGTCCTCGCCTGCGCCGGTGATAGCCATCATTCCCCCCGTCTCGTCGCAAGACCTGTCTATTGGCACTTTGCCTGCGTCTAGCCCGCCATCAGACCGTATGGGTCCCAACCCCGTTCTTCCCCGCAGGCCATGGGCAAATAATACGAAATGCTTACAGGCGCCGTCTGTATGCCGCCTCACACAGCGGAGCCGAAGTCTGGTGCGACGCGTGCCACACGGCCTGCATTCCCGCCTCACGGTGGCGAACCGCACAGTCAGGCGTGCGTCGCCAACACCACAATCGGCTATCCCAACCCGCCTCACCCGCATGCCGCCGCTTCAGGCGACATGGCCAACCATCGAGGATTCCCACCATGGCACTGCTTTCGGATGCGCTGAGCCGCGAGCGCAACAACTTCGACCTGGTGCGCGTAATTGCGGCCGCCACGGTCGTCTACGCCCATTCGATCGTCCTGCAAAACGACGGTTACACCGATCCCGCCACAGCCTTTCTCGGCTTCGACTACACCGGCAGCCTCGGCGTATTCGCGTTCTTTCTGCTGAGCGGCATCCTCGTGACGGCGAGCTTCGACCGCCAGCGCTCGCCCGGCCGCTTTCTCGCACTGCGCGCTGCGCGCATCTGGCCGCCTGTTTTCGCCGGTTCGCTTTTCGTCGTGTTCGTGCTCGGCCCGATCTTCACGACGTGGACACTGCACGACTATTTCGCGCAGCGTTCGACGTGGTCCACGCTAGACACCGTGCCCACACTGCTCATGCGCGAGCGCTGGCACCTGCCCGGCGTCTTCACGCACAACCGCTCCGATTCGATCTGCGAGCCACTCTGGACGCTGACGACCGAAGTCCACTACTACCTCGTCGTGTTCGTCGCAGGGGTGCTGGGCTTTCTGAAGAGCCGCCGCGGCATCGTCGGCGCGTTATTGATCGGCTTGATTCCCTTTCTGCTCAGGCCGCATTTCCACCCGCATTTCGAGCTGGCCCTGCGCGACATGTCGCTCAAGCCTGGAGGCTATGGCTACTTTCCCGAAACCGTTTTTATGGCAGGCATGCTGCTTTACACATTCCGCAAGCAAGTGCGCATCAACGGATGGGCTGCGCTCGCGCTAATCGGCGTCTGGCTGGCGTTGCGCGGCACGGTCCTTTTCCAGCCAGCCTTTTATCTCGCGCTGGGTTATGCGGTGCTGTGGGTGGGCACCACGCCGCTATTTCATCGCTTCGTACCCCGTAACGATTATTCCCTTGGCATTTATATCTACGGCTTTCCGGTCCAGCAGGGCATCGCATCGCTGTGGCCGACGATGGGGCATCTCACGTCGCTGGTCGTGGCCGCGCCCTTTGTCGCGACGCTTGCCTGGCTATCGTGGCACGGGGTCGAAAAGCCAGTGCTCGCCTGGACCCGCCGCCGCCTTGCCCGTTCACGTCCTCTTGTGCAGGCAACTCCCGGCGTCGCTCTCGACACGGCAACACGTTGAACGACATGACGGCGACCTGCTGATCAACCGGTAACCGACGGGCACGGCTTGCGTCTTCGCGGCTTGCCCGTCGCGCCTCGCTCCACCCTGCACTTCAGATCTCTCAGCCGCCCTCTGCTGGCCGCTATCTAACGCACGAACAATCGCAGAAAGAAGCGCTAGAACGATCGCACAATCATGCGGAAATGGGATCGCCCCGCCGTTCGAACGAACCGCGCGATCCGGTTCAAGCGTTTCCGGAATCTGCACGGCGCGCACGCGCGGCGCCCGGCAGAGCCGCGCCGCGCGACGTCAGCCTTTCGCGCGAAGGCACATCTGTCGCCACGCACGCCGCCAAGCTCGCAGGTTGCGCGGGCATGACCGGCGTATCGGACACAATGGGTGTGACACGCGTGACCGGCAAGAACGAGCGACGCTTAACCTGCACCGCCACGCCGCTCGCCGCCGCTGCGAGCAAATAGAAGCCCACCCCCAGATCGAACACCGACGCCGACACCGCAGCGGTGATCAACGTCGCGAACATGCCTTGCCGCGCGGCGTAACAGACTGCACGATCGGTAAATGGGCGCTCGCGCGCGATTGGCGCCAGCGTCGCCTTCGCAATGAAGATCGCATAGCAGAGCGTGCCGAGCACGCCCAGACAGGCCAGCAGGACCATCACGAAACTCGACACGCGAACGCTGCCGAGCCCTACGCCAATGCCGTAGGTGTCAAAGAAGTTGCTCAACGCCTGCATGTTCTGGCCAGAGCGCTCGACGCCGGAATCGCTGTCGGCCTTGCTGAGGATGGTCGCGTCGACGAAATCGGTCAGTGCATTTACGACGTTAGGCATGAACAGGATCGCGTAGAGCGTCGCCAGCACGCCGAGACACGCAAACAACGTCCACATGCGCACCTTGCGCGCCTGCGCCTCCCGGACGATCCGGCCCGGACGGCTCAACAGCAGCACGACCGCATAACCGCCCAACCCCACGTACGCGCTGCCCGAGGTGGAAAGCAGCAGCAGCGTGCCTGTAGCCACCGCAAGCGCGCCCGAGAGCCTGGGCCGAAAACCGAGCAGCCATAAACTGATGCAGAACGCGAACAGTTGAAGCGTGAAGGCCGCAAAGGCGGACGCCTCACTGAACGTGCCGCTGATCCGGATCAGGCCGCCCAGCGACGCGCCGTCGAAATACACAAAGTCGGCGGTCTTCAGCCAGGACAGAGCATCGATGCCGACCGCGTGCGACGCGACATCGATCAGGCCGGCCAGCACGTCGAGCGCCGTGAGCGCGAGCATGGCGTCGGCTAGTGCGCGATAGCCACCGCGACAGCGAAGGAACACGCTCATGGAACAGAACACCAGCAACTCAGCGACGCAATAGACGGTTTGCGAAAGATTCCCGGACACGGGCGCAAGCGGCTGGAGCAGTCCCATCGAATTGACGTCGGTCGCGTTGCGATCGATCGTGAAGACGAGTGTCGATCCGGCCAGCACGCGCGGCAGCACAAGCGCGCCAAACACGCCCCAGGCGCAGGTGCACAACAACCAGAAGCCGGCCTTGCCGATGTCGACAGCGCGCAGAAGTCCATCGCCGCCTCCGAGATTGAACGCGCGCAGCACGAAGAACATCAGGAACAGATAGGCCGGCATGATGCCCACACCGCCCAGCGTAAGGGCGAGTGCGCACCCCAGTAGAGAAAAAGCGGCCAGGCCGTAGACCGACCAGCGATACGACGCGTTTAGCGCGAACAGTCCCGCCAGGAAGACGATGCCGCCAAATACCGAAAGTCCCACGTCCACCCCCACATTCGTTCGTTGCGCACGCCTCGCGCGCGCCAGCGTGTCGTCGGCCGGATTCAAAGCTCCAGGATACGCGCCGGATCGATCGTTCCCCTGACGATATCGAAGAAGGCCAGGCAATTGCCCTTGAGTCTGCCGCGATAGTCGAAGCGCGCGTTCGCCTGAAAGCTGTGATAGAGATTCGAGGCAATATGCCGCGAGATGAAACTGCACGCGCGCCCTCGCGCCATGGTCTGTTTGCGCGCGAGATAAAGCGGATTCGCGATCTGCGAATAGCCGAAGCGCACACCCGAAGTCCGCCCGCGCGACACCCCGAGATGCAC
>NZ_DASZJJ010000169.1:0-24486 GCF_035948235.1 Paraburkholderia sp.
GCCGAACGGGATATACAGGTAATCGCGAATCCAGCTGGACAGCGACAAATGCCAGCGCCGCCAGAAGTCCTGAATGCTGCTGGCCAGATAGGGATGGTTGAAGTTCTCGGGAAAGCGAAAGCCCAGTATCTGCCCCAGACCGATCGCCATCGCGCTATAGCCTGCGAAATCGAAGAATAGTTGCAGCGTGTAGAAGCCACAGCCGAGCCACGCGTCCGCGAGCGTAGGCGCGTGCAGGCCGAAAGCGGCATCGACGATGGGCGAGAGTGTGTCGGCCACCAACACCTTCATGCTCATGCCGATCATGAGCCGCCGCGCGCCCGCGGTGAAACCGTCCCAGTCCACCGTGCGCGAAACCAGTTCGCGTTTAACCCACGCATAGCGGATGATCGGCCCGGCAATCAGGTGTACGAACATTCCCTGATAGGCGCCGTAGCGGATCATGCTGCGATCGGCGGGCACGGTGCCGCGCTGCACGTCGATCAGATAGGAGATCGATTGCAGCACGATAAAAGACAGGCCGATAGGCAGCACGACATGCTTCCAGGGAATCGTCCCGGCGTGACCCAATGCCAGCACGTTGTCGAGACTATCGACAACGATATTCGCGTACTTGTACCAGCACAGCGTCGCAACGTTGACGGCGATAAAGAGCGCGAGCCACCCGCCGCGCGCGCGCGCGTTGGGCGCGCGGTCGATCACCATGCCGCCAAGCCAGCCCCAGAACGTCAGCGCAATAAACAGCAACAGAAAGACCGGGCTCCACCAGCCGTAGAAGAACCAGCTGCAAAAGAGCAGCACGCCGTTACGCCAGCGTGCGGGCGACGCGACGTAAAGCGCTAGAAAAGCCGGTAAAAACAGCGTCAGAAATTCGAGGGACGCAAAAACCATGCATCGTTCTCAGTCGAAGGAGAAGTCCGGGCCAATACATCGACGGGATTGGCTGGGTCGGCACAATCCGCCCAATCGGGGCGCGCCGCGCCCGAAGGAGCGCGACGCCAGGGCGCTTAGTGGCTCACCGCATCGTTGGCGAAGAAGATGCGCGATTGCGCGCCGCCGGGCACGAGGAACACCGTATAGCGCTGCCCCGCCACGAGCGTGCCCAGGCTCAGCGGCTGGCCCACCGGCTGGCCACCGCACGCGAGTTGCACGGATAGCGTGACCGGATTCACCTGACGGCGCTTGCCCTGCCCCACGGCCACGCCGTCGAGCAGGACGATGTCGCGGCCCGCCACTTTCAGCGTGGGCGCAGCGCAGCGCGCATCGAGGTTATAGAGCGCCACCGAGGCTTTCAGCGCGTTGAAATCGTCCGGCTTCTCGCGCACCGTCACGGCGTGCGTGCCGTCAAGCGCCACGATGCTGACGAACTCGCCCGGCTGCACCGTTGCGCTCACATCCTGATGCGCACCGCCGCTCGTGAGCGTGCCGGACACCGGCTTGCCCGCAGTGATCGGAAAGAAGTGGCTGGCCGGATTCGCAGTGTCGAGCGCGAGGCGCGCCTTCGATCCCGCCGCCGTCACTTCGACCGGATGCGAGCCGCCATCGACGAAACGCACGAACGACGAATCCTGCGCTGGTCCGGTCGGATAGAGCGGAATATCGGCCGCCGATGCAAGGCCCGCAATCGACAGCGTGGACAGCGCAAGGCCGCTCATCAAGCATTGGATGATTTTCATTTGTTCTTCAACCCTTGAACCGCAGGCGCTTTCTCCATGGCGGCGACGATTGCCTTGCTCCATGCCACGTAGCCCATCTGCGTGTAGTGCTCGCCGTCGAGCGTCTGCCACTGGCCCGGTTTCGCGAAGCTGGTGGAATCGATGTACGAGCAAGGCGCGACGTTATTCGCGAGGAATGCGTTCAGCTCCCTCACGCGGTCGTCGCTCTTGGCGAATTGTCCGCTGTTGTTGCCCCAGCCCGGCCCCACCCAGACGCACGCCGTGTGCGTATCGCCGATGGCCTTGGTCAGGCCCGTGACTTCCTGCCACGCCCAGGCCTTGGGAAAGGCGGGCTTGTCGTACGAACCCATGGTGTCGCCTTCGATGACCACCACGACGTTGGGTTTATCGGCGCGGATCAGATCGGCGATAGGCGTCGTATGCGCCTCCTTGCCGAGCACGGTAGCGGGCCGCTTGTCGACCTGGTCCGCGCCGCAATCCACCGGCGTGCTCTTGAGCCAGCGCGCCGGGCTTGCGCCGCAGGCGCCGATCACATGGACATGCGCGGCGCCCTGCGCCTGCAGACTTTGCACGAGCGGCTCGCGCAAATGATTGTTCAAGGTCAGATGGCTTTCGCCAATGACCAGCACGGAAAGGCCCAACAAGACCGATGCTGCTGCAGGCACACGAAACTCCTGATCCGGCGCGGCCGGTTATCGCGGTTATTGAATAGTCAGGACTACAACCGATTACGGGATTTATTTATGCTGCTGCACGACCGGCAGCTTCACCAGCGCCTTCATGATGTCGCCGCCCCAGTACTTGTAGCCGGTGGTCGTCAAATGCTGGCCGTCCACCGTCGCCCATTCGCCCGGCTTCGAGAACGTGAGCGAATCGATGTACTCGCACGGCGCAACGTTGGTCGCAAGGAACGAGGAAAGCTGCTTCACACGCGTGAAGGTCTTCTGGTACTTGCCGCCTTCCGTGCCCCACACCGGGCCAACCCATACGCAAGCCGTCTTGTTCGCGGCCAGGTCCTGGGTGAGCGCCGTGACCTGCTGCCAGGCCCAGGTCTTCGGGAAGTCGTCCTTGCCGTAGCCGCCAATCGTGTCGCCTTCGACCACGATGACGAGATTGGCCTTGTTCGCCGCGATCAGCTGGTCGATCGGCTGCGTCTTCGCGTTGTGATCGACGACCAGCGGAGCCTTGCCATTGCGCGTCGCGCCACCGCAGGTGCCCGGCACCGACTTCACCCAGTCGCCCGGCGTGCTGCCGCACACACCGTAGGTATGGACCTGGGCGCCGGCGGCAATCAGTTGATCCTGCAAGGTGTCGACGAGATAGCCCGGCTCGCTCAGATGGCTATCGCCGACGATAAGAATGCTAAGACCCGCAAGTACGGAAGCAAGCATGAATCTTTAACTCCTGAAAAAGCGATCGATATCAGCGACGTTACTGATCGCTGTAGTGCGATTGATAAGGCATGACGGGCATGTCCAGCGACCTCGTCTGCGGCGCGAAGCTAAAGCGCAGATACAGTCCCGCGACCCACTGGCGGTAGCTCGACGAATTGTTCGCGCCTACCGACGCGCCGCCGGTCAGATGGTTGCTGAAACGGTATTCGGCCGTCGCCAGCAGGTTGTAGCCAATACCGGTCGACGACTGCGCGGGATGAATCGCGCCGTCGCCCAAACCCAGCGTCGAAGCTGCCGTCACCGCCGCCGCCTGCAAAGCGCTGTCGGTCGGGAAATACGGCGCCGCTGACTGACGGAAATACTGCAGACCCGCCGACCCTTGCAGCTTGTAGGTCCAGCGATCCGAGCGCTGCGCCCACGTAACCGGCACGGTGAACGCGTAGTAGCGTTGCGGGCTGAAATAGCCGCCGTTGCCATACGTGAAGTTGTTCTCGTTATGCCGATAGAACTCGCCGCTCAGGTTCAGGCCCGCGGTGAGCATGCTGTTGGTATTGCGCAGCAGATACCAGTAGGTGCCACCGCCTACTTCCGCGCCCTCATTGGACTGCACGTTATGGCCGTCCAGATATTTCACCGAGCCATAGCCGTAGAAACCGTACTCGTGATTGTCCACGCCAATCGCGCCGTGCAGGCCGGTGGCGGTCACGCCGCCCCAGGCAAGGCCCGAGCGCGCGTCGCTCGTCCCGGCGAAAGATGTGATGCTGTCGGTCACGGCGCGGCGCGACACGCCTGCGTTGAACCAGCTGCCCTGGGCCGCATCGATGGCGCTCTTGTACGAGACGCCGCCAACAATACCGGTGTACTGGAAGCCCAGCGGCGTCGTGCCGATATCGGCGGCCCAGTTGCGCGTTTCATAGCCGATACCCAGGCCAACGCCGCGCGCGCTCTGCGAGGCCGGCGCCGACACCAGGTTGTCCCTCTGCGCCAGCGCCGCCGACGGGCCGCCGCCGAACTGGCTGCTGCTATAGACATCGGTGCCGAGCGTGCCGCTTTGCAGATCCACCGGCGTCACGCGAATGGACAGCTTGCCGTTGCCGGCGGGCAGAATCACTTCCGACGGCATCTGCACGCTGGTCAGTTGCGAGGTGCCGCCCGCGCTGTTATTCGTCGAGACGAACAGACCGCTGCGCACTTCCGGCGAGCGCTGCGCGCGAATATCGTCGAGTTGCTGGCGCATTTCGTCGAGCGAAGTACCGCCATCGTCGGGCTGTGCCGTCGCGACGTCATCCTGATCCGGCTGTGCGCCGATCGGTGTGCCCGCAACGGACGGCAGCGAGCTCGCGCGCGATGAAGCGCGATCGCGCGCCGTGGCCGCCGAAGCCATGGACAGCGGGGACGCCGCCGTATCGCTCAGAGCGCCGGTCGAAGCGTTGCTCGCCGACACGCCATCGCTGGCCGCAAGCGTCGCGTCCTGCGAATTGACCACGGCCACACGCGTTTGCCGCGCGCGCCGACGGCGCTCCTCGTCGTCATGAACGAACGGATTGCCTGCGACGTGCACGCTCTGCGCCGTCACGCCCATGCGCTTTTCCTTCGCCGCAATCGCCGATTCAAGCAGCGACTGCGCCTCGCGCGTCTTGCCCTGCATCACGTAGATGCGCGCGGCACCAGCGAGGATGTCCGGATCGTTCGGCGCCTTCGCGATGGCCTGCTTCAAGGCCGCATCCGCCACGCTGCCGTTGCCGGCCTGCACTGCCGTCATCGCGACACCCAGTTGCAGCCCCGGATTGTCGGGATCGTTCGACAGCGCCTTCTGGTAGAGCGCCAGCGCGTGATCGTACTGGCCGTCGGCGGCATACATGCGCGCCAGCGCGGCGTTGGCGAGGCTGTCGTTGGGGCGCTTCGCCAGCACCGGCGCGAGCGTGTCGTAGGCCTGCGCAAGATCGCCCTGCTGGCGCTGCTGCTCGGCCAGGCGCACGGCGTAGAGGTAATTCAGATCGTCGAGCTGGCGGCGCTGGTCGACGGTCAGCGTCTGGCCCTGCAAGCCGCGCATCACGTCCTGCGCCTGCACGTTCTGTCCGGTCTTGAGCAGCAAGCCCGCATAGGCCAGTTGCACATCGGGGCCGCTACCCTTCACGCCGTTAGGCATCAGCGCGTGCATCAGGCTCATGGCGCGCGGCAGATTGCCCGCATCGACCCACGCCGAGGCCAGCGCACTGACGCGCGCCGGGTCCTTGCCCGCCGACGCCTCAAGGCGCGTAAGCATATTGCGCGCGTCGTCCAGGTTGCCGTCGTGCGCCAGTTGCGAGGCCTGCGCGGCCACCGCCTGGAAGTCGATCTGTTGGGCCGTGGCGACCATGTTCGGCGTGCGCGCGGCGGTGGGAATGCGCGCCATCGTGTCCTGCGCACGCGACCAGTCGCCCATCTGCATCGCCAGCAATGCACTGGCGTAGAGCGCGTCTGGATTGTCGGGCGCCGATTCCAGCAGGCCGTCGACCAGTTCGCGCGCCTGATCGGCGTGGCCCTGCTTAAGCTCGTAGCGCGCCAGTTCCAGACGCAGCCACGGATTGTCGGGGTCGTTGCGCTGCGCGTCTTCCAGAATGCGTTGCGCCGTTGCCAGGTCGCCGCGCTGTTCGGCGGCGTCGGCGCGGCCCGAGGCGACCGCGGCGCGCAGACGATCCAGCCCGCCAATGCCGGCCTGCTGCTCGGGCGTCATGCCGTCCACCCACTTCTGGGCCTCGTCGGCACGTCCGGTTTCGGCGAGGATATCGACCAGGCCGCTCACGGCTTCGCGGTTGTCGGGATGGCCCGCCAGCACGTCGCGATAGAGCTTTTCGGCGCGCGGCAGATCGCCCTGCACCGCGTACAGCCGCGCCGACGCATTGCGCCCACCAGGCTCGGCCGGGTCCATGCGCATCGCCTGGTCGAGATCGCGCCGCGCGGTGCTGTAGTCGCCCACGCTTTGCGCGCCTTCGGCCTGATTCACCAGCAGCCAGTAGCGCGCGGAAGCCAGCGCGCGGCTCCAGTTGGCGCCCGCACCCGGACGCGAGGCCGCACGCGAAAGCAGCGTCTGCGCCTGCGCCAGATCGCCTTGTTGCATGCGCACCAGACCCAGACCGCCGAGCGCATCGGTGTCGTTGGGCTTGTCGCGCAGCACGCTGGTGAACTGCTGTTCGGCCGTGGTCACGTCGCCCGCCTTGAAGGCCGCGAAACCACGCGTAAGGCGCGGGTCCATCACCGGCACGGGCGGCGCGTTGCCGTTCGCATTCGCGGCGCGCGGCGAGAGCATCTGATGGCGGATTTCGTCGTCATCAGGATGCAGCTTCAGATAGTCCTCGAACCAGGATTTGTTCTTTGGCGTGGGCGCGACCCAGGTGAGCACCGAGCGCCACGCTTCCGTGGCCTGGCCGCCGATATCCGGACGTGCAGCCAGCTTCTCCAGCAGGGCGACGCCCGCCGCGCGCTCGCGCTCGTCGCGCACCTGATGCTGGGCCAGCGCCAGTTGCGTGTACGGGTCGTTGGGCGTTTCGGTGTTCAGGCGCTCCAGGCCCTCAATGCCCTGTTCCGTATTGCCTTCGGTATAGCCCAGGTAGGTGTAGTACTCGCGCGCCACCCCACCTTGCGGCGCTTTGCCGCCCAGCGCCTTGTTGTACTGCGCAATGGCAACGGCCAGCGCCTTCGTATCGTTCTGGTTGACGGCGTCCTGCGCCATCTGACGCGCTTTGGCGAGCGTGGATTTGCCAGGCTCCACAGCCAGCCGCAAATCCTGCTCGAGCTGCGGCACGAAGCGGCTGTCGGGAGCGGCGGCGCGCAGCTTCGCCAGATAATCATTGGCGAGCGCAAACTGCTTCTTGCCGATCGCGACCGTCGCCATGCCGTAGAGTCCTTCGGGCTGCTTAGGATCGGTCGATAGCAGCTTCTGCCACGACTGCGCGGCGAGATCGGGCTTGTCATGCGCCTGCCAATAGCGGCCCTGTTCCAGCAGCATTCTGGAAGTGGCGTCCTGCGCCCACACGGGATGGCTGGCCGTGGTGAGCAACAAACCCAGAATGCAGGCCTGGCTGCGGCTGACTGACATGAACGTTCCCTGATCCCTGATTAGTGTTATTCGTGATGCGATTCGTCGCGCGCTTGATCGTGCTGCGCCTTTTCACGCTGTGCGAGCGCCGCAGCGCGCAGACGCGCCTCGGACTGCGCATCGCGGCGCGCCTGGCGGCGGCGCAGGAAGTTGAAGCCGCCCGCCGCGATCGCCACCAGCGCGACCACGCCCAGCGCCTTGAGCAGCCAGGCGAGCGACAGCCCCAACGAGGCCAGCCACCAGTCGAGACCGCGCCACAAGCCCAGACTCCCGACGTAATAGGTGTGCTCGCCCACCAGCGAATCCACCTCCTGGCCACGAATCGACACGAGGCTGCCCTGGATCGGCTGCTTGTCGTAGTTCGGCACGCCCAGCAGCGCCGATACCGCATCCTTGAGCCCTTCAGGCTGGTTGCTCACCAGCATGACGACGCTGCGGCCCTTTTCCGTCGGCGACTCGAAACCCGCCAGCACGGCGCTCACGCCCGGCCCCGTCCACGCCAGCGACAGGCGGCTGGGTTCGGCATCCAGACGCGGGTTCGAGTGGAACCAGCCGCGCACGCGGCCCGGCAGATCCGACAGCGAAAACTGCGCGCTGTGGTCATAGGCGGCCGGCATGTACTGCGCCCAATCCTTGAGCCAGGCCTGATCCGCGCCCGAGGCAATCACGAGCAGATCCTTGCCTGAGGGAATCGCGTCGATGCGCTGACCGCGCAGCACCGTCACGCCGCTGGCCGGATAGCCGGTCGAGTCGCCCATGCGGCCCATCACGGCCAGATAGGCGCTGTACTCCGGCGCGCCCGCATTGGCGCCCAGCACGACGTCCGTGCCGGACAGATCGGCCATGCGCGTGAACGGGAAACCGGCCTGCGCGAAGGCGGCCAGATTCGGCATCGCCATGTAGTGCGGATACGCCGACAGGTCGATGGTCGATTCCGGATCGATCGCGCCGCGCACGTTATCGATAATGATGTCGCGGCACTCGCCCTGCTTGATGTAGTCGTACATGTAGCGGAACTGCAGCTGCGTGTTCGGCTGCAGTAGCGTCTCCAGCGGCACTTCCAGCTTCGCCTCACGCGGCAGGCTGCTGTCGGGCAGCACTTCGGCGCGCAGCTTTTCGGTGCCTTCGAGGCGCTCGAGCGGCAAGAGCGGCATCGACTTCATGAACTGGTCGCTCACGCTGAACAGCAGCGACGAATTCACCATGTACGGCTGCGGCGTATAGCGGTAATGCAGGTCGATGGGCACCGGGTTGGCATGCCAGCCGAACAGATCGGGCGGCACGCGCGTATTGATGCGGATGAGGTCGGGGCTATAGCCCGACACCCCCAGTTGCCGCGCGTCGACCAGCTCGCCGAACGACACCGGACGATCGGTGCGCAGCCAGCGCGGCGCGTCATAAGGCTTGCGCGGCGCGAGATCGGCGAAATGCGTGATGAGCGCGCTCGGCCCCGAGAGCGTCTGGCTGCCCGACACCAGCGCATCGGCGGCCTGCTTGAGTTCCTTGCCGTCGCGGCCCATGACGAGCAGCAGCTTGCCGTTGGGATCGTTCGGATTGGCGACGATGGCAAGCGTCGGGCCTTGCAGCGGCGCACCGGCGAGCGTCGCCTGATCCGCGCTTTCCACGATCACGATGGCGTTGCCCTGCGCGGGCACCGTGGACAGCGACACGGGGAAATCCGCGCCGCGATAGTTGGCCAGCGCCCCGAACCACGACGACACCGCGCCCGCCGCTTCCAGCGCGGCGGCATCGGGATTGCCCGCGAACACGAACGGCAGGTTCAGGCGGCGGATGTCATGGCCGTCGAAGAACGGCGTGGGCAGACGCGCAAGGTCGTTGGCCTGCGGAAGCGGCTGGGTGTCGATGCTCAGCGTGCTTTCGTTGCTGATGTTGGCCCACAGGCTCGAATGCAGCGGGTCTTCGCACTGCGTCGTGTAGTGGCCGATAAGTTGCAGGCGCAACTTGCTGTTCGACGTGAAGAGGTACGGCGGCAGCGCGATCGTGCGCTGCAGGCTCTGGCCGCCGGTTTCCTTCGGCACAGCGATCGAGGCCGCGACCTGGTCATTGACCAGCACGTTGATGTGCGAGAGATCGGGCAGCAGCGACGGCGAATAGGCGTAGCGCAGATTCAGCCGCGCGCCGCTCACCACCTGATCGTCGCGCACGTTCACGGGCAGCGTATTGCTGCCGTCCACGCCGCGCAGGTTGAGCGCGTATTGCGCGCCCAGTTGCTGCAGCGTATAGGTCACCGTGGTGGTCGGACCGGCCGACGGCGCGGCGGGAGGCGCCGCTGCGCTGGCATCGGCTGCGGGCTGCGCCGGTGCGCTGGCTGGCGCATTGTTCGCCGCCGGCCTGGCGGCCGCCGCGGGCTGCGCAGCTTCGACCACCGGCGCGGCGATCAAAACGCCGCCCAGCAGCAACGCGGGCCAGGCTGAGCGCACGGCCTCCAGAGTCATGCGACGCGCGAGGCGTGCCCGGGAAATGTCAGGCCGTCTTTTAAACATGAGAACCTCGTCGTCCTTCTTCACGTTGCGATGTCTGGGGAATGTCCAGGTCCAGCCGGTTCAGCGCGCGCCGATGCAGCAGCACGCCGCCAAGCAGACCGATGAGCACGACGCTGGCGAGCGTCGCCACGAGCAGCAGCACGATATGGCTCGCGAAGAACCATTGCACCGCCAGGCGCAGCGGCAAATTGCCGATGAAATAGCTTTGATCCGTGTTCAGCGTGGTGAGCACGCCGCCGTGCGCGATCACGAGACTGCCGCTGATGGTGTCGTCGGCGCGGTAACGGCGCGCCTGCAGCACGCTCACCACCGCATCGAGCCCGCCCGGCGTATTGCCCGACACGACCACCACGCTGCGCCCGCGCGCAAGCGGCGACTGCAGACCGGCCACCATGCCGTCGTGGTCGTCGCTGCGATAGAGCGCGGCGATATCGGCCTCGCGCCGCGCGTGAGCGTGACCACCCGTCAGCTTGTCCCACCACGCGGCAAAACCATGGGCCGAACGCGTATCCGGGCCGAAGAAACCGCGCGGCAGATCGTCATGCCACGCCTTGAGCAAGGGCTGGTTGTCGCCCGAGGCCAGCACGAGCAGATCCTTGTGACGCAACGCATCCACCTGCTGCGGACCGGCCACCGTCACGCCGAGCACCGGATAACCCGTCGCCTGGCCCATGCTGCCCATCAGCGTCAGGTAGGCGGAATAATCGTCGGCGACCGGCTGCGCGGGCAGGATCACCGCGCTTTCGGACAGGTCGGCCATGCGCGTGAACGGAAAGCCCGCATCGCTGAAGGCGCGCAGATCGGGCATGGCGGCGTAGCGCGGCAGATTCGAAATGTCGATCGTCGAAGTCGGGTCGATGGCGCTCAGAAGCGGCCCGGCCGCCACGTCCTGCCAGCGGTCCTGGGTCTTGACGGCCTCGTACTGGTAATCGAATTGCAGCGTCGTCAGCGGCGGCAGCAGATACGAGGGAATGCGCATCACGGCGTGGCCGTCGGAGGCGTCGCCGGGCAGCGTCAGAGTGCCGATAGGCGTGTTGCCCGCCAGCACATGCAGCGCCGATTGCTTCGATTCCGGCCGCCCCGTGTAGCGATAGTGCAGATCCAGCACCGCGCCGCTGCTGTCGAAGCCGAACAGGCCCGGCGGCAGGCGCAGGTCCACATCGATCGCGCCGGGGCGGAAACCCTGAACCGTGAAACGGTCGGCGGGCATCAGTTCGCCCAGTTCGACCGGACGGTCGCTGGGGAGCCAGTTCGGCGCGTCGAAAGGCTTGCGCGGCGCGACCTTGACCGGCCCGTCGATGCGCACCTGCGTGCCGGACAGCGTCTTCGCGCCGACCACCAGCGCCGTGGCCGCGGTGCGGAGCTGCGCTTCATCGCCGCCCGTGACGAGCAGCAGCCGGCCATTGGGATCGTTCGGACTGGCGACGATGGCGAGCGTGGGGCCGTCCTGCGTGGGCGCGGTGAGCCCAAGACCGGCGAGTTCGTCGCGCAGTGCCAGCACCACGGCGTTGCCGTGCGCGGGCAGCGCGCCCAGGCTCGCGCCGAAGTGCGAGCCGCGATAGCCCGCCTGCGCGCCTAGCCACGAGGTCACGATGCCCGCGGACTCGAGGCGATCGGCGCGCGGCGCGCGCGGCAGCACGACGGGCAGGTTCACGCGGCGCACATCGCGCGTGTCGAAGAACGGCGCGGGCAGGCGCGATAGATCGTTCGCGGCGCCGGTCGGCGCGACGGTCAATTCGAGCGCGCTGTTCGGGCCGGCCTTGAGCCAGAGATCGGGACTTCCCGGATCGTTGCCGTCGTCGCTTGCGTTGCTGTGGGCGATCAACTCCAGGTTCAGGTGATTGAACGCCGTAAGCACTGAAACCGGCAGATCGACCGTCGTCGTCACCGACGCACTGGGCGCCGGTTCGGGCAGAGGAATGGTCGCGCCCACCACGCTATTGAGCAGCACGTTCAGATGCGAAAGCGCGGGCAGCAGCTTCGGCGAATAACGGTAGTCGAGCACGAGGCGCGCACTGATCACGCGTTCGTCCTGACGCAGACCGAAATCCATCCCGCCATAGGCATCCTCGCCGAGCAAGGTCAGCCCTTGCGCGGTGTTTGCGTTATCGCGCAGCAGCGGGATGCGGTAGGTGTAGGTGTCGGCGCTGGTGGTGTTAGCGGTGTCGGCAGCTTCGGGCTGCGCGGGCGCGTCAGGCGCTGCGGGCTGCGAAGCGGCCAGCGGCAACGAAGGCGCCGACGCAGACGCAGACGCAGCGGGCGCAGCTTCGGCCAGCGCCACGTTGGCGCCCAGCGCGAGCACCGCGAGGACCGAACCCAGCAGCGAGCCGAATATCGGCGCCCACCGGCGCGCGCGCGTCATGGCGCGCAAAGGCAACAGGTTGACGGGACTCACGATTGCTTCGATCCCATCTCGCCAGCAGGCGTTTCTGCGGCCGGCGATCCGGCAGCTGGGGACCCGGCGGCCGCGCGGCTCAGACGCTCGCGCCCGCCTAGCAGCACATGCCGGAACAGATCCTTCAGGCCACGCATGCCCACGCTCAGCACTTCGAACAGGCTGCGCAGCGGCCGGTCCGGACGATAACGGCCCCACGACGCGATCCAGCTATCGGCGCGCGAGAACGTCACTCGCATGAGGTCGCGTTCCTGATCGATCGTCAGCGCCGGGAAGCTCACACCCACGGTGCGGCCACGGCACACCTGGACTTCGGCGGGGAAGCGGCCTTCGTAGTCGTCGCGGAACACCGACACGAGAATGCGCTCGCCGCGCAGCGGCATCGGCGCACCTTCGGGAATCACGAGCCCAAGACCGCCCTGCGAATAGTCGCTGGTCTGGCAGACCACACGGCGGCCATCGGCCAGCCGCACTGCGGCCGGCAGCTCGATCTGCACGCGCGGTGTGAGGCGCAATTGCCGCGATTCGGTCGCAACGCCCGCCGCCGCGCTCAGGTTCATGACGTTGTAGATCACCCAGACCAGGTTGAACACGATACTCATCGCTTCAGGCCAGCCGGGGCTACGGATCAGGCCGACGATGCCCACCACGAAACCGGCCAGATTGATGACCAACAAGCCGATATAGGGCCGCGCCATCGCCCAGTCGAGGAACGACTGGCGAATCACGCCGCCCTTGGACGTCACATTGAAGCCCTTGCTGCCGGGGAAGAACACGGCCTGCAGCGCGGGCACGACGACGTACCAGGCCAGCACCGTTTCATAGACCTCGCTCCAGAACGAATGGCGAAACCTCCCCTGGATGCGCGACGCGCCGACGCTCGAAATGACCAGGTGAGGCACGGCATAAGCCAGCACCATCAGCGCCGATGCATGAAAGACGTGCGCGCCGAAGAACAGATACGCCATCGGCGTAATCAGGAACACGAGGCGCGGCAGGCCGAAGAAGAAGTGCATCATCGCGCTCAGGTAGCAAAGCCGCTGCGGCAGCGAGAGCCCCTTGATCAAGAGCGGATTGAACTGGCGGAAGATCTCGGCCATGCCGCGCGCCCAGCGAATGCGCTGGCCGACGTGGCGGCCCAGGCTTTCGGTGGCGAGGCCCGCGGCCTGCGGAATCGCCAGATAAGCCGTGTTGTAGCCCTTCATGCTCATCTTGAGCGCGGTCAGCGCGTCTTCCGTGACGCTTTCCGTCGCCACGCCGCCTACATCGACCAGCGCCGAACGGCGCAGCACCGCGCAGGAGCCGCAGAAAAACGCGGCATTCCAGAGGTCGTTGCCGTTTTGCAGGACGCCGTAGAACAGGTCGCCCTCGTTGGGCACCTTGCGGAAGGTTTCGAGGTTGCGCTCGAACGGGTCCGGCGAATAGAACACGTGCGGCGTCTGCACCATCGCCATCTTCGGGTCTTTCAGGAACCAGCCCATGCAGACCTGCAGAAACGAGCGCGTCGTGACGTGATCGCAGTCGAACACCGCGACGAATTCGCCGCTGGTTCTGGCGAGCGCCGCGTTGAGATTGCCCGCCTTGGCGTGCTTGTTGTCCGGGCGCGTCAGATACTCCACGCCCGCCTGTTCGCAGAACTGGCGGAACTCCTCGCGACGGCCATCGTCGAGCATGTAGATACGCAGTTTGTCGGCGGGCCAGTCGAGCAGCGTGGCCGCGAGCACCGACTGGCGCACGACATCGAGCGGCTCGTTGTAGGTCGGGATGAACACGTCCACCGTGGGCCATGCCGAGGTATCGGCGGGCAGCGGCACGGGCCGGCGGTGCAGCGGCCAAAGCGTCTGGAAATAGCTGCACAGGAGCATCAGCACGGCGTAGCACTCGGCCGCCAGCAGCAGATAGCCGAAGGTGCGGTCGAGCGGACTCGCGAAACCGAGCGTCTGCGTCACGCGCCAGTACAGATAACGCAGCGACATGAACACCGACAGCGCCACCAGCGACACCGTCAGCACGCGGCCCTGAACGCGGCTCAGGAAAATGGCAATGCCCATACAGAGGATGGCGAACACCCATTGCTGCGACAAGGCCAGATGCACCGTCAGCGTGGACACGAACAGCAGCACGGCGGCCAGCGTCGCGAGCAGGCGCACCCAGCCGGAAGCCAGCAGCGCCGTCCCGGTATTGAGCAGGGTGTCGTCCCAGTCGCCCGCATCGTCGCTCTGGCCCGTTCCGGCGGGCTGCGCGTTCTGCTTCGGCGATATCGGCTTGCGTTTCATGAATGCCATGGCGATTTCCTTAGCGCGTCCTGATCCAGAGCACGATCAGCAGCACCAGCGCCGCACACAGCAGCGCCGCCATCAACCGATACACGCCAGCTTTGCGCGACTTTGGCGCGGCTTGCCCTTGCGGGCGGCGGTCTTCGTCGCCCAGTACGACCGTCGGTTCGGGCTGGGTTTCCACTGGCGCTTCAGCGTCCGCGGTCGCTTCAGGTGCCTGCTGGCCAGGTGCGGGCAAAAGCTGCAACACCTGTTCGGCGCACTGAAGCAGGTCCTGGCGGCCCACGCTGTCCTGCGCGGATTCGACGACGGTTTGCCCATGCGCCAGCGCCTCGCTAACCGAGCGGTCCGCGCGCACGCGGCCCAGCACCCGCATGCCAGGCACGCCTTCGATCAATTGCAGCGCTTCGCGCGACAGACGGCTGGTCGCATCGACCTGATTGACGATGCAGACGGATTCGACGCTGCCGGGCTTCGCGCCGTAATGACGGCGGATCAGGTTTTCGATCTGCGGCAAGGTGGCGTAGGACGCCGCATCGGCCAGCACGACGGAGATCACGCGATCGGCCACCGCCAGCGCCTGGCGCAAGGTGTGGGAAACACCCGGCGGCGTGTCCAGGATCACCACGGCGTCGGCGGGAAGATCGAGACTGCGCAGTTGCGTCGAAAGCCAGTGCGGATCGTCGGCGATGCGGCGCTCCAGCGTCGGCAGATCGACTTCATTGATCTGACCAAACGGCAGCACGCGCACGCCCGACGCGGCGCGCGTGACGACCTCGCCCCATGCCGTGCCGCCCACGCTCGCGCGCGACAGGCCGGCGATGTCCTGCGGCTGGCCGCCGAAATGCAAATGCAAGGCGTTCTGCGGATCGAGATCGACGGCCAGCACCGCGCGCGCGTGACGGCTCAACGCGACCGCCAGGTTGGCGGCCATCGTGCTTTTGCCCACGCCGCCCTTGGCGGAAACGACTGCGACGACGATCATGACTTCCCGCGCGGCGCAACGTCGCCCCGAGGCTCGTTGCGCTCCATGAGGCGCGCAAACACGCTGCTGAGCGCGGCCGACTGCGGCGCGGCGGCGGGCTCGGGCGTGGGTGGAATGGCGGGTTCGGGTTCGGTCCTGGCTACGGCTACGGCTACGGCTTGGATCAAAGGTTCGACGCGCGGTTGAGCCGCAGCAGGCGCAGGCGCCTCAGCTTGCATTCCGGTTTCGACTGGGGCTTCGACTGGGGCCTCAAGCGAGGCTTGAACATCGGCGCCGATTGCGGGCGGCTCTTGCGCAACGGGCAAAACCGGCGGCGGCTCGGTGGCGACGGCGGCGATGGACCACACGATCAGCGGCTGCGATGCGTCGAGGTCCGCGTCGCCCTGCGCAGCGAGATCGGGCTGAGCATCGGCGTGCGTGGACCAGCGCCCACGCGCACCTTCAATCTGCTCCGTCCTCTCCACTTCCTGGTACTGCGCTGGACTTCCGCCTGCCACCTCGAAAAGTTTCGCAATATCCGAAGCACCGCTCATGCGTCGACCCCGTCGAATTCGTTGTGCTGTCCACCAGTGCGCGTCATGCGCACACGCACAACTCGCTGTCCTTTACCCGCTTACTTGCCGAAAAGAAAAACCATCGTTCCCGACGCATCTGCCGGACCTGCCGTGCTCATGCGCAGCTGCGGATCGGCGCCCAGCTGATGCATCCATGACTCGTAGGCCCCTTCGAGGAAAGCCCCGGCCCACATCTGCCCCTGAGGGCCGAATGCCGCATTGAGCGGCGCGTGGTAATGCGTGAGCACCAGCCAGTCCTGGGCCTCGCGGATTTCGACCACTCCCCACGCCATTGCGGTCCAGACCCGATTCATCGCGGCCTGCATATCGGCAACAGTGCCCGCGTCCACGAGCGCGTACTGGCGGGCGAACTGCGCGCCCGCGCCACGCGTAATCTGGCTGAGGAGCCGGGGCGTCAGGTTTTGCGTCAGCTCCTGCGAGAAGAACGACAGGAACGGTTGCCATTGCGGTGCAGGCATGGAATTCATGAACTCTCGATGCGCACGGCCAACCGGCGCACTTTGGCGACTGCAGAACTGGGAAAAACGGCCGGGCCGTGACCGACGTTGCGCGCAATGATCTCAAACGTAGCGCGCGCCGGATTATACTTTTTATTCATCCGGTTTTTATTTTTAAATTTGTTCAGAGCGGTACATTCTGTCACTCCCGCGCGACAAAATAATCCCGCAAAACGTTTGCGGGTTATAGGGGGCATGTCCCGGGAATCCGCGCTGTAAGCTCTCGTTATATTCATCAGACGAGTTAGCGGGTTTTCCATTACGTCCCACTACGGCAATACGTTGGCTACGCGGGTTGTGGCCTCGATTGCATCGGTCACATCGGTCGCATCGGTCGCTTTTGCCGTATGGGTCGCACGCGCCGCATGGTCCGTTTTAACGGGTTTGCCCTTAGCGCCCGGCGCTGGCGCGGCGTCCGCCATGCCGTGCTGCCACTGCCCCGCATCCAGATCGCCATCCCACAGCGGGCCGTGAACCTCCAGATCGACTGCGCATTCAGGATGCGCTTCGAACAGTTCCGTGTAAATCGCCTGCGCTATCGCCAGCCGCGCGAGGTGTTCCGCACGCGCGTGCGCAAACGTTTCGTCGTGAACTCTTGGCACCATCAGCGAAAACGGCTTTTGCGAAGCACCGATTCGAATGAAGGTCACACTCACGCCGTGAACGACGATGACGCTGTAGCGCGGCTGTTCGTCTCCACACCCCGGGACACGAAACATGTATTCGGTCGTTTTCATTTTTTTATCGTGGTCTTCTCTACCCGGCAACGCGGCCGGGCATGAGGCCATTTGAATTATTTTTTATGTGCATCCTGACTGCGAGCACAAAAAAGGCCGCCGTATCGTGTGATGCGGCGGCCCGGATACCCGACGAAGTTTGCGGCAGTCATCGGATGGCAAAAATCCTACCATACGACGCACTACTTAACACATCGCGCGAAAATGAATTTCGCGTTATTTGTCTATATATTGGGAGCAAACGTTTGCAGTTAAATTGGCTAGTGACTGCGGCAAATCAAGCGGAAAAATCGTGGTTTCCTCTGAACAAAGAGCGCCGCGCGGCATTTAGGCAAACGCCAAAAAAGCCCTGTTTCAAGCCAAAAACGCCATTGCCGCCATGTTTATGTGCGGTAGGTAACAACGGCGATTGACGCAGTGTGGGAAACCACCCATATTTTCTTCAAACGGTCGTGTCGATACGACGCGCCGCTTTCCAGGCTTTCCTGCGCATGTAGATCGTGAGTTCCGCGATTGTTCGCAAATCGCTTCAACGACGATCCTGAGCATGCCGACATGGCATCGCCATCACGGTGGGGCTACAGCATGTCTGCTCAGACTATTCATGACCAGCATTTCCCCGCGGCGTGCAAGCACTGCGGCGGCATGCTCAAGGAGTACGTCGATAGCTGCCCTTACTGCGGCGCGAAGCGTCCGCTCGAAAGGGCCGCGCTGCGCGTGCGCTCCAGAAATCCATCGTTGCCGTCCGGGGCTTCCGCAACGCCTTCGGTGCCGGCAATCGATCATCCGTCGGTGAAGGCCGAATTCCAGCAACACGCGACGATCGAACACGAATCGTCGCCTGGCCAGATCGGGCGGCGCAGCTTCCCCAAGGTCGTTCTGCTGGTGTTCCTGTTTCTCGCGCTGGCGTATGCCGCGTATCTGATGCTGGGCGGCAATCGCAAGCCAGACGGCGAAAGCGACGATCAAGGCACGCACTCGCTGGTCGGATCGATTTTGCCGTACCTGCCGCGGCAACTCGCAAAGGGCATGGCGCCCGCCGACAATAACGCCAATAATTCGGCCAATTCCGCCAACCCAGCGGATAACGCGCCGCCAGCCGACACGCCGCGGCCCGTCGCCGTGCCTCAGTTCAAGGATGTGCCCGACAGTCTGCGCGCCGCGCACGCGAGTCTCGCAGCCAACGATTTGTCCAATGCCAAGGCCGCCGACAATGCCGCCCTTTCAAGCGACGCCGACAACGCCGACGCGCAGGCTATCCAGCGCGATATCGCCACGCGCGAACAACGCCGTGACAGCGCGCTGCAAAACGCTGGCCAATGCATGAATCAGCGCGACTGGGCCTGCGTGCAGCAACAGGCATCGGAAGCGCTCGCAATCGATTCGAGCAGCCAGCAGGCGCAATCGTTGATGGAGCGCGCGATTCTGTCGACCGCCTGGGCGCCGCAAGCATCGGCGAACGCAAACGCGAACGCCACCACCGCCAGCCCGGCAAGCGGCGCGAATGCCATCGATGCCCGCCAGCAAGCGATCCTGCAAAACGGCTGGAAGCAGGCGGCGCCTTCAGGCGCGGCCCACTGAGCCGGTTTCCCGTTTCATCGCAGTCAGCCTTCCATTACATCCCCAGCGGGAGAGAGACATGCTGAAGACGACTCTAGCGGCACTGGCGGCCCTGGCGGGCCTTGTTGCCCTGCTTTGCTCGACGCTCGCCGTCGCCGCGCCAGCCGACGCGCACTACAAGATCACGACCGGGCCGGAGCGCGGCACGTATATCCAGATCGGCCAGGATCTTTCGAAATGGGTGGCGCAGCCCGCGGGCATCGACCTTGAAGTGCTGCCCTCGAAAGGCTCGGCGGAAAACGTGCAGCGCATGCGCTTCGAGCCCGGCGTGAAGCTCGCGCTGGTGCAGTCAGACGTCTATCAGGCCTATGTCGACATGGCCAATTCGGGCAATCAGGATGCGGGCACGACGATACGGCCGCTGCGCCTCATCATGCCGCTCTACGACGAGGAGATTTATTTCGTCGTACGTAACGACTCGCCAATGAAGACGATCAACGAGATCAAGGACAAGACGATCAGCGTCGGGCTGATTGGCAGCGGCACCGCACAATCGGCCACGACGCTGTACCGTCTGATGTTCGGCCAGCCGATTCCCGAGCAGAACGTCCAGCACCTGAGCAACGAAGATGCGCTGGCCGCGCTGATCGTCAAGAAGATCGACGTGGCGATCGTTGTGGCCGGACAGCCCGCCAAGCTCTTCACCGACATGAACCCCAGTCTGCTGCAGCAGATCCGCTTTCTTCGTGTCGATCCAAACGCCCCAGAAACGGCGCGCGCGAAGCAAACCTACTTCCCCGCGACAATCCACACGTCGAGCTACCCGAACTGGCTAAAGGAAGACGTGCCGACCTGGACGGTCAAGGCTTTTCTCGTCACCTATGACTACAACCTGCGCGACACCGTCGGCAATCTGAAGCGCTTTGCCGATTCGCTGTGCGAGAACTTCGACAACCTGCAGGAGCACGGCCATCCGAAGTGGAAACAGGTGAAGCTCGAACTGCCCGGACTCGGTAAGGGCTGGCAATACTATCAGCCCGTCGAGCGGCGCCTGAAGGCGTGTTTCGCTCATCGCGCGGCGATGCAGGCGGCTGCGGGCACAGGGGCGGCGCAGCACGCCACCACCGCGCAAAGCGCCAATGGACGTCCCTGTACGGACCAGGAACGCATGCTCCTGCTCTGCGGAAAACAATGAGGCTGGCGCGTGCGTCAGTCTCGCGCCTCGCACGCGATTCTCATCAGCATTTTGGCGGGCCCAACCGGTTCGACTTGCTCGAAGCGGATATCCGTTTCGTGCGCGCGCGCAATCTCGTTGCCGTGCGCGTCGTAGGCCAGCAGGCTCGCCAGTCCCACCTCGCGCGCATGGCAGCGAAACGCAAATAGCGCGCGGTCGTCCGTTTCCTTTTTATCGCCAATAAGGTTAGGCGGATTGAAATCCGTGCGTGTCCAGATTTTCACGACACCGTGATCGGCGGCAATGGACGAGGCATCGTAGTAGATCGTCGCGCCTGAATCGTGCGACAGCAGATGCCATTGCACCGCATTGGCCGCAACGACGTGCGATGCGAGCGACGTGCTCATGGTCAGCATGAAGAGTGCTTTAAATAGCGGCTTTTTCATCGTCTGCGCCCCCGGTCTATTCATGCAAGGCGCCATGGCGATCCTCTCGACCCACTTTTATCGCTTCGCTTTGCGCGCTGGTGGGCAAACGCCAGCCCCGCCAGATCGCGACCAACCGCAACGCCAGACCCAGCGAGAAACTCACTGCCGTACTCAAATCCGGATCGACATCAGCCGCGCGCAGCAGCAGAAACAGGCCGCCCGCGGCCAGCGAAACGCTCGCATACAACTCGCGCTGGAACACGACCGGCACGCGATTGCACAGCACATCACGCAATACGCCGCCGAACACGCCAGTCAACATCCCCGCGATCATGACGACCGGCACGGCATAGCCCATCGTCAGCGCAACATTGCAGCCGATCAACGTGAACGCCATCAATCCCATCGCATCGAGGACGAGAAAAATCTCGCGCAGATGCCGCAGGAAAGGCGCGGTCAGCATGGTGAGCAGACCGGCGGAGAGCACCAGGTAGAGATAACCGGGATGCTGCGTCCAGGCGACCGGGAAGTGGCCGAGAAAAATATCGCGCACAGTGCCACCGCCCAGCGCTGTCACGAAGGCGATCACGAGCACGCCGAACACATCCATATTGCGGCGTCGGGCGGCAAGCGCGCCGGTCATCGCTTCAGCGGTGATGGCGACGAGATAGATGAGATTCAGCATGCTGCGCACCTCGACGTGACGTGCGGCAGTGAAGATAAAAGCAGAGAAAAAAACAGGGCAATGCGCATAGGAACCTGGGAAAGAACAAGACGGATTCAGGGCCACCTTGTACGCCTCTCCCCCTGTCCTTTTACCTGAGAGTTCGGGCCCGCTTGTCGACCTGCTAGCGGGCCTGCCCCTTCGGTGGGCCACGATTCCAGCGGCAAACAGCGCGCAGATCGCAGCCTCTCTCCAGTCGGCGAAGATCTTTCGTGGTACGTGTGCCTGAGCGATTCCGGGAGCTTGCGCCTTCGGCGGAGGCCGTGGCGCCTCTCTCTCCCACGATAGATTCGGCGCAATTATGGGTGGCGCACTACGTTCATGTCAAATCGCTAACTAAATCATGAACGTTTCATAACCGCGTGCTGACTGAAAGCTGTCTGCACGCTCATTGAACGATAATCCCCGCAGTCGGCGCACATCCGGCAGACATTCCACCTTGAATCGACACTCCCTTCGCCACGGCAAGGACTCTTCATGTCAGATGCAGTTCCCCGCTCGACACGCGTCGCGCCGCTCTTCGCGCTCATGCCCTTTCTGCGGCCCTATGCCGGACGCTGGGCGTTGGCGTTTCTCGCGCTTCTTACCTCCGCGGGCGCGACGCTGGCCTTGCCCGTCGCGTTCAAATACCTGATCGACCGCGGCTTCGCCAGCGGCGACCGCACGCATATCGATCGCTATTTCATTGCGCTGTTTATCGTCTCGCTGATTCTCGCGGCGGCGACGGCGCTGCGCTTCTACTGGGTTTCATGGCTGGGCGAACGGGTGACGGCCGATTTGCGCCGCGCCGTCTACGACCACGTCATGCGCATGAGCCCCGAGTTCTTCGAGACCACGCAGACCGGCGAAGTCCTCTCGCGCCTCACCACCGACACAACGCTGATCCAGGCCGTCGTGGGCACGAGCCTGTCGCTTGGCTTGCGTAATGCGCTGCTGACGATCGGCGGCGTGTCGATGCTGGTCACCACCAGTCCGGTGCTGTCCGGCTACATCATCGCGACGCTCGTGGTGGTGGTGGCGCCCATCGTCATCTTCGGGCGGCGCGTGCGCAAGCTGTCGCGCGCAAGCCAGGACAAGGTCGCCAACGCGAGCGCACTGGCCGGCGAAGTGCTCAACGCCATGCCGACCGTGCAGTCGTACACGCAGGAAGCTTATGAAACGCGCCGCTTTGGCGGCGCGGTGGAAACGGCGTTCGATACGGCGCTCACGCGTATCCGCGCGCGCGCGGGCCTGACCGCCGTGGTGATCGTGTTCGTGTTCGCCGCCATCGTGTTCGTGCTGTGGCTCGGCGCACAGGCTGTGCTGGCCGGGCGCATGACGGCGGGCCAGTTGTCCCAGTTCATCCTCTATGCGGTTTTCACGGCGGGAGCCGTGGGCGCGGTCGCCGAAGTGTGGGGCGACCTGCAACGCGCCGCCGGCGCGACCGAACGGCTGCTGCAATTGCTGGCCGCGCGCTCACCGGTGGTTGAGGCCGCAACGACCGTGCCGCTGCCCGCACAAGGCGATGGCATCCGCTTCGACAACGTCGGCTTCTCGTATCCGTCGCGCCCGGGCGTGGCCGCGCTGGGCGGCTTCACGCTCGACGTGCGGCCGGGCGAACACGTCGCGCTGGTCGGGCCTTCGGGCGCGGGCAAGACCACGCTGTTTCAACTGCTGCTGCGCTTTTACGATCCCCAGTCCGGCCAGATCCTGATCAACGGTGTACCCACACAACAGGTTTCGCTCAACGCGTTGCGCCAGTCGATTGGCGTGGTGTTGCAGGAGTCGGTGATTTTTTCGGGCAGCGTGCTCGACAACATTCGCTATGGCATGCCAGACGCGTCGCTGGCCGAAGTCCAGCGCGCCGCCGACATGGCCGCCGCCGCAGGATTCATCGAGGCCTTGCCGCAAGGCTACGACACGTTTCTGGGCGAACGCGGCGTGCGGCTTTCGGGTGGTCAGCGCCAGCGCCTGGCGATTGCGCGCGCGATCCTGAAGAACCCGCCGATCCTTTTGCTCGACGAGGCCACCAGCGCACTCGACGCAGCCAGCGAGCGGCTCGTGCAGACCGCGCTCGACAACGCCACGCAGAACCGCACGACGCTGGTGATCGCGCATCGTCTGGCCACCGTGCAGCAGGCCGACCGCATCGTCGTGATGGAACACGGCCGCATTGTCGCGCAGGGACGTCACGCGGAACTGCTGCACAGCTCGCCGCTGTACGCACAGCTCGCGGCGCTGCAGTTCGAGATGACCTCGGGGGAATTGCCGGCGCGCGTTTAAAGCATTCAGGCGAAGCGCACGCAATTGCGTCCGTCTTTCTTGGCCTCGTAGAGCGCGTCGTCGGCCACGCCGAACGCCTCGCGATAGCCATGGTCGCTGGGCGCATGACGCCATGTGTGCGTCGCGCCCATGCTCAGCGTGACCACGCCAAGCGGCGAACCACGATGCTCGATGCCGAGCTTCTCCACGCCCGCGCGTACTCGCTCCAGCGCGTAGCCCATTTCCGCACGCTCGACGCCGGTGAGCAGAAGCGCAAATTCCTCGCCGCCCACCCGGCCCGCGATCATGTTGTGCTCGTCGGCGGCCTCGCGCAGCACCTGGGCGACGGCGCGCAGGCAGGCATCGCCGGCCGGATGGCCGTAGGTGTCGTTGTACTGCTTGAACCAGTCGATATCGACCATCACCGAGCCGACGCCCTCGCCGTCCGGCGTATCCTGCCAGCGGTGATGCACGCTTTCCAGCGTGCTGCGGCGGTTGAACAGTTGCGTGAGCGGATCGACGGCGGAAGCCATGCGCAGGCGTAGATCGTTCTCGATCATTTCGCCCAGGTGGCGCAACACGCCACGCGCGTTCGCATCCATGCGGCGCGGCTCGGGGTCCATCGCGCAGAGCGCGCCAATCGGCTCGCCGTCGGGCAGGCGGATCGGCACTGCCGCGAAAAAGCGCACATGCGGCGGGTATTGCACGAGCGCGCAGCTTTGCACGTCATCGCGCTCGCGGGTGTCCTCGACCACAAACACGCTGCCATTGCGCAACGCGTGTTCGCTCAGCGAGCTGTCGCGCGGCGTGTTTGCCACCAGCTCGCCCAGGTCGCCGCAGAAGTGCTGATGCGCGGCGTCGAGCAGCGTCACGGTGGTGAAGGCCGCGCCCGTCACGAACTTGAGGATGCCGGTCGCGTGGCCGAAGCACTCGCGCATGACCTGATCGTCATGCAGAAGCCATTCGACCACCGACGGTTCCGCATGGGTCGGCTGGAAGCCCGTCATGAAGATCTGCGGGCGCGAGGCGGGACGATCGGAGCCGATGAACAGGGACACGTTAGCTTCACTTGAGTGCGATGCCTTCTTAACGGCCCGACTCCGCCAAAGTTTAGTGAATCGGTGCTCGATCTTTTTTACCGGTTTTGGCGCTTTCGTCAGAGGATTGTCGGCCTCTACGCGCGCAACTCACTTTATTCATAAGGATTCCATATCGAATCAGATCGGCGGTGCAAGCGGCGGC
>NZ_DASZJJ010000170.1:0-2444 GCF_035948235.1 Paraburkholderia sp.
GCGCATCAGCAGCCGCCGTTTATCGGTCAGGGCATGTGTCAGGGCATCCGCGACGTGGTCAATCTCATCTGGAAGCTGGACGCCGTGATGAAGGGCGAAGCGCAGCCCGTGCTGCTCGACAGCTACGCGGCGGAACGCGGCCTGCACGTGCGGCGTCTTACCACGCGCATCAAGGAGATCGGCAAGCTGATCTGCGAGCGCGACGTGACGGCGGCGCGCGAGCGCGATGCGCGCTTGCTGCGCGAGGCCGGCGGCCAGATCAAGACGATCGCACGTCAGGATATCGTGCCGAAGCTCGAAGCCGGACTGCTCGACAGCGTCGCGCACACGGCCAACGGCACGCTGTTTCCGCAGCCGCGCGTGCTTCATGGCGACGAGGCCGGCGATGGCGCGTTGCTCGATATCGTCGCGGGCGGCAACTGGCGCGTCGTGACGCTGGGCGGCGACGTTGTCACGGATGCTGTGCAGCAGTTGGCGAAGCGCATTGGCGCGCAGCTCGTCGAACTCGCACCCGATGGCGACGCGCAACACGTCGCGGTGCTGCCCGACAAGCATCGCGTGGTGGAGATCGACGGCGTGCTCGCGGCCTGGTTCCAGCGCAACGAGTGCCGCGCGGCGATTGTGCGTCCTGACCACTACGTCTATGGCGTGGCGGCGGATGCGGCAGCGCTGGCCGATGCGCTCGCGCAACTGGACACGGCCTTGCACGGTTGAAGCATCTGCATGGCGTGGTGCCTCAAAACGCGCAACGTCATGCATCCACCGGTCAACCGCCCGCAAGAGGCGGTGCCGGACACACACAACACGGAGACAAGCTTGGCCACCTCGATCAATGTCAGGGAGGAGCTGGCGCACGCGCGCATCGGCGGCTTCCATCTGCGCTTTGCAGTACTCGTCGGCTTCATCATGTTTTTCGACGGCTACGATCTGTTTAACGCCGCCTATGTGATTCCGCTCGTGCGGCACGCGTGGCATCCCACGCCCGCGATGATCGGCATGATGCTGTCTAGCGGTATCGTCGGGCTGTCGATTGGTTCGGTGTTGCAAGGCCTTATTGCAGACCGCATTGGCCGGCGCAAGGTGATGCTCGGCGCGCTGTGGATGCTGACGGCCGCAAGCGCGCTGCTCGCAACCGTGGTGCATTCGGCCATCGCGTTCGCGCTCGCGCGCCTCGTGCTGGGGACGGCGCTTGGCATGGTCACGCCGCTTGCACTCACCTGCATCAACGAATGGGCGCCGCGGCGCAACGCCAATACCTTCGCGACCTGGGTGTTCCAGTTTGGTTTTTCGGCGGGCGGCATTTTCGCAGGGATTGCGGGCCTGACGCTCACGCCGCGACTGGGCTGGCAATCGCTCTATTTCGTGGGCGTGCTCTCCGCTCTGGTGGCGCTTGCGGCGTGGCGCTGGCTGCCCGAATCGGCGCAATTTCTCGCGCTGCGCGGCCGCATGGACGATGTGCGTGCGCTCCTTGCAGCGGCGCGGCCTGAAAATGCAGAGGTCTATCGCACCGCCACGATCGAGTCGATGCGGCCTGCTTCGCGCACCGGCTCCGTCGCCGATCTGCTCTCGCACGATTATCGCCACAACACGCTCGTGCACTGGATCGCGGGCGCGCTCAGTCTGTTCTGCATCCACGGTCTCACGGGCTGGCTGCCGGCGCTGGTGGTGGCGGGCGGCGGCGCGGTATCGTCGGCGTTCGGCTATGGCACGCTGGTGATGATTGCGTCGGTCTTCGGCGGGATTTCGATGGGCTGGCTTGCGGATCGGCTGCAAAGCCGCATCCGTGCGATGGTCATCGGCTATCTGGGTGCGGGGCTGTTCATGGCGGCGCTGTCCGTGGCGCTGGACAAGCCGTTCGCGATGGTGCTGGTGGCGGGCGCGGGATTTTTCGTGTTCGGCGCGCAAGCCGTCATGAACAATTACCAGGCGATGTGCTATCGGACCGAACTGCGTGGCACCGGCATGGGTATGGCGGTCGGGTTGAACCGGATAGGCGGCATACTCGGGCCTGTTATCGTGGGCGTCGTCGCGTCGAGTCATCCCGATCCGATGTGGACTTTCGCGCTGTTCACGCTGGCGCTGGTGCTGGCGGCGGGCGTGATCGCATTGGGCCGCACGGAAATCGCCGCGTTGCCCGTTGACGCGAATCCTGCGGACAATACGCGCGATGCCACGGCTTGCGTGGCGAGCCACGATCCCGGCGTGACCGGATGAGCGTCGCGATGCGCGAATGTGTGTGAGTCGCGCATGAGCCTTTGAATCACGACAGGCCGCCCGGCGAGGCGGCCTTTTGCATGGAGACGCGCGCGATGCGCTTCAACAGACTGGACCTGAATCTGCTCGTCACGCTCGATGCGCTGCTCGACGAGCGCCGCATCACGCGCGCGGCGGAGCGTTTGAACCTGAGCCAGTCGGCGATCAGCGGCATGCTCGCCAAGCTCAGG
>NZ_DASZJJ010000171.1:0-2772 GCF_035948235.1 Paraburkholderia sp.
GTAGGCGCCGCGCAGCTTGAACGAGAACACCGGCTGGTTGTCCTCGCGCTTGAGCAGGACGGTGTTGCGCAGACGGGCCGAGAGATTCGGCGCGCGTTCGAGTTCGGTTTCGCGGGCGGCGTCGTAGACGCGGGCGGTGAGGACTTTCTTGAGGTAATCGTCGTGGGAGGCCATGCGGGGGGCGCGCCGGGCGCGGCAAGGTGAGGGGACAGGCGCCTGTATGCCAAAACGCGGATACGAAAACGGACGCTAAAACGCAAATGATAGCGCCAACGGCAGATGCGCTGGCAGCAAGGGCAGGGCAGGCCCGCACGCCCGCCCAGTGCGCCTGAACCAAACGCCAGAACGATTTCCCGACCTTCCGGACGGCGAATCAATTCCGACGTCAATGTCAAAAAATGAAAGTTATATGTCCGTACTGTTCCCGTGCAGCGTCAGCGCGCGTGCGGATCATGCGTTAAAATCGCTTTTTGAAACAAGGATCGGAAGATGCACTGGCAACCCCGGACAGCCCATTTGATGCCCGCACGGCGCGAGACCCGCCCCGCGGCGCAGCGGCATGCCCGTCACGCACGATCGTGTCGCTAAGTCCGAGCGCCGGGGAACCATCGGCGTGAGCGCTGCCGCCATGCTTCCCCACCCCCTTCGTCCGCTATCAGCCACCGCACGCCATCCGCGAGCCACCGGCGGACTCGATTTCAGAATAGCGCCCCACGCGCCCCGTCAGCTTCCGCCATGCAGGCCGCTTGCCCACTGCGCGGGACTGGCTCAAAGAGTCGTCCAACCATGAACGCACCTCAAGTTTTCGATCCTCACGGCGCAGCCGCCGCCGTGGCCACCGATATCGAACCGCGCCTGCGCGAGATTCCGTATAACTACACGTCCTTTTCGGATCGCGAAATCGTCATTCGCCTGCTAGGCGAACCGGCCTGGGAGGCACTGGCCGAACTGCGCGCCGAACGCCGTACCGGCCGCTCGGCGCGCATGCTCTACGAAGTGCTCGGCGACATCTGGGTCGTGCGCCGCAATCCGTATCTGCAGGACGATCTGCTCGACAACCCGAAGCGCCGCGCGCTGCTGATCGAGGCGCTGAACCACCGTATCGCCGAAATCGAAAAGCGCCGTCACGCCGACCTCGTCGAGCATAACGACCAGGAAGGCGTCGATCGCGCCGCCCGCGTGGAAACGCTGGTGGCCGCCGCGCGTCGCGCCATCGAGGAGTTCGCCGCCGAATTCGAGAAGATGGCCGAGCTGCGCCGCCGCGCCACCAAGGTGCTGGGCAAGCGCACGCAGAAGGACAACATCCGCTTCGACGGCATCGCGCGCGTTTCCCACGTCACGGATGCGACAGATTGGCGCGTCGAATATCCGTTCGTGGTCCTCACGCCCGACACCGAAGCCGAAATCGCCGGTCTCATCAAGGCCTGTTTCGAACTCGGTCTGACCGTGATTCCGCGCGGAGGCGGCACGGGCTACACGGGCGGCGCGGTGCCGCTCACGCCGTTCTCGGCCGTCATCAACACCGAAAAGCTCGAACAGCTCGGCCCGGTCGAAATGACCGATCTGCCCGGCGTGGACCGCAAGGTCGCGACGATCTTCTCGGGCGCGGGCGTGGTCACGCGCCGCGTGACCGAAGCCGCCGATGCGGCGGGCTTCGTGTTCGCCGTCGATCCGACCTCGCTCGATGCCTCGTGCATCGGCGGCAATGTCGCGATGAACGCGGGCGGCAAGAAGGCCGTGCTGTGGGGCACGGCGCTCGACAATCTCGCCTGGTGGCGCATGGTCGATCCGCAAGGCAACTGGCTCGAAGTCACGCGTCTTGACCACAACATGGGCAAGATCCACGACATCGAAGTCGCGCGTTTCGAGCTGAAGTGGTTCGACGGCGAGTACGCGCCGGGCGAAAAGCTGCTGCGCACGGAGTCGCTCGACATCGCGGGTCGCGTGTTCCGTAAGGAAGGTCTGGGTAAGGACGTGACGGACAAGTTCCTCGCGGGTCTGCCGGGCATCCAGAAGGAAGGTTGCGACGGTCTGATCACGTCGGCGCGCTGGGTGCTGCACAAAATGCCCGCGCATACGCGCACGGTCTGTCTGGAATTCTTCGGCCAGGCTCGCGAGGCGATCCCGAGCATCGTCGAAATCAAGGATTACCTGTTCGAGACTTCGAAGCAGGGCGGCGCGATTCTCGCGGGTCTGGAGCATCTGGACGAGCGCTATCTGCGCGCCGTGGGTTACGCGACCAAGAGCAAGCGCAACGCGTTTCCGAAGATGGTGCTGATCGGCGATATCGTCGGCGACGATGCCGATGCCGTGGCTACCGCGACGTCGGAAGTCATCCGCATGGCTAACGGCAAGAGCGGCGAAGGTTTCGTTGCGGTTTCCGCCGAGGCGCGCAAGCGTTTCTGGCTCGACCGCAGCCGCACGGCCGCGATCGCCAAGCACACCAACGCGTTCAAGATCAACGAAGACGTCGTGATTCCGCTCAACCGCATGGGCGAGTACACGGACGGCATCGAGCGCATCAACATCGAACTGTCGATCAAGAACAAGCTGCAACTGATCGACGCGCTCGAAGCGTTCTTCAAGGAAGGCAAGCTGCCGCTCGGCAAGACCGACGACGCCAACGAGATCCCCAGCGCGGAACTGCTCGAAGACCGCGTGCAGCAGGCGCTCGACCTGCTCAAGCGCGTGCGCGAGCGCTGGACCTTCGTGGGCGAGAAGCTCGACATGTCGTTGCGCGAGGCGCAGCACTACCTCGTGCAACTGGGCTAT
>NZ_DASZJJ010000172.1:0-9751 GCF_035948235.1 Paraburkholderia sp.
GGCTGGCGGTGATGCTGCCGCGGCCTAAATATTTCGACGAACATCGCGGGTCGGGGTATCTGGCCCAGCGGGCCGGGGTGATTGCCAGGCGTATGGGAGCGGCTGAACTGCCGCAGTGAGTTTTTTTTGTTGGTCTAGCCAGGTTTTTCGTTGCTCTGGGTTTGTTGGCCTTTCCTTGTATTCATGTCGGTCTATTAGCGTCGCCCCTGTGCGGGGCGGCACCTACTTTTCTTTGCCGCGGCAAAGAAAAGTAGGCAAAAGAAAGCCGCTCACACCGCTAGTGTGACGCCGTCCACCACGTGCCCAATATCGGAGTGGTGACTGGTCTTGCTCGCGTCACGCGCCGTATAACGAAGTGGTGACGCCCGCCCATCCGGGGCCGCTACGCGCCCCGTGGGGCATAACCAAAAACCCGCGCAAGCACGGTGGGTTTCCCTTGCATACCCAACCGCTGCACGCGAAGCGAGCGGCGGGATGAATGAGTCCTTTGTCACTTCGTTTTACGGCGAGTGGTGCGAACAATGCCCAGTCACCACTCCGTTAATGGGCAAGTGGTGGACGGCGTCACACTGGCGGTGTGAGCGGCTTTCTTTGCCTACTTTCTTTGCCGCCGCAAAGAAAGTAGGTGCCGCCCCGCACAGGGGCAACGCCAATAGACCGACACGCTCACAAAGAAATGCCAACCCCGCCTGCCCCCCTCCCCCAAGCCCCCACCCTCAATCCGCTAAACTAACGGTTCAACCAAAACCCAGCGGCGCCCAGCCGCCCAATTCGCGCGCAACGTCATAGAGGGAAATGGATGTCCGAGGATACGTTCGCGTTCCGTCTCAAAGTGCTGCTCGAGCACAAGAAGCTGAGTCTTCAGCAAGTCGCCGACGCCGTCGGCATCTCGCGCCCTGCCGTGCACAAATGGACGCGCGGCGGTGAAATCGACTATTCGAACCTGCGCCGCCTCGCCGCCTTCCTCGACGTCAACTGGGTCTGGCTGCGCTACGGCGATGAAGCTGTGCGCGATCTGGGCCTCGCGGGCACGACCGAGTTGCCCATGACCGACCTGCGCCGGCGCTACACCGCCGAGATCATGTCGAACGAAGCGCGCATGAAACACGCGCAGGAAACCGCCGGCATCGTGACGTGGGAATGGAATCTCGTCACCGACGAACTGATCTATTCGAGCAACTGCGAAAAGCTCTACGGCCGCGAAATCCATAGCAATGACGAGTTCTGGGAAATCCTGCATCCCGAGGACTCGATCTGGCTCAACGCTGACGCCTTGAAAGACACCGTCGAGAGCAAGGCGCCGCGCGTCTGGGACTTCCGCATCATCCTGCCCGACGGCGAGATCCGCTGGATCGAATCGCGCGTGGCCACGCTGCTCGACGATGCGGGCAGACCGGTACGCGTGGTGGGCACGACCATCGACATCAGTGCGCGCAAGGAAGCCGAATCCGCGCTGCTGCGCCGTCTGCAACTGCTCAACGACGCCGCGCGCATCGCGGGCGTGGGCGCGTGGCGCTGGCTGCGCGCGCAGGACGAACTGATCGTGTCGGACGAATGGTGCCGGCTGTTCGGCGTCGATCCCGCGAAGGCGCCGCGTCACTACATCGAGCTTTCACAGCATATTCATCCCGATGATCGTGCCGCGCGCGAGGCCGCGGTGAACGACGCTTTGGTGCGCCGTGCCGATTATCGGGTGCTGTATCGCGCGTCGCTACCCGACGACACATGGAGGCTGGTGGTGGAGCAAGGCCAGGCGCGCGTGGCGCCGCATGGCGAAGATGTGTGGCTCACCGCGCTGTGCCGCGCGGCGCAGCCCGCCGATATGCAACCCGCCATGCAGGACGGCGCGGCCTGACGGGCGTTTTCAGCTTGCGCAGTGCGCTGTCGCGCCTGGCCTCCGATATCGGATGCCATTTCCCCGCCAATCCAGCGGATGATCTTTCATCTTTCGCGCGAATTGACCCGCATCATGGCATCGACAGCCGCCGCCACATCCGGGTCCAGTTGCGGCCAGCGATCGGGTGGCAATTCGACGGTCTGGCGGGCTCGCGGTTGACGTGCTGCCGCAGCGCCTGCGGCTTCCGGCGTCGCTTCGCCGTAGCGATAGACCACCGTACGGCGCGGCGCCACCACCTCCGACACGTGAACGATGCCCGCATCCAGCCATAGCCGCAAAAGCGCGCGCACGCTGCGCACATCGCCCTGCACGCACAGCGCCAGTTCCGTAGTCGTCCCGCTTGCACCATCGCGCATCGCCTGCAACAGGCGCTGCGCCAATTCCCTCTTGTCCCGCATTTCCCACTCCCCGCTCATGCCGGCAAAGGGTCAACGCTAACCCGAGCGGCCGCGGGCTCATCCTGAAAAGAGGGGCGGCTCAATTCTTCGCCATTGCCGATCAAGGCGCACATACGACAACGGCAGGAAACGCGGCAATCAAGCCGCGTTTCCTGCCGTCCAGAGGTCCGTCGACTCAGTAACGATGCACGCTTAAAGCTGCGCAGCCACCGCCTGGCCCACATCGCCCGTCTTTGCCGTGCCCCCCATATCCGGCGTGCGCGGGCCTTCCACCAGCACCTTTTCGATCGACTGCATGATCGCGTCGTGCGCCGCCTTGAACTGCGCGTCGCCGTTGCCGAGGAAGTCGAGCATCATCGCGCCCGACCAGATCATCGCGATCGGGTTGGCGATCGCCTTGCCGAAAATATCCGGCGCCGATCCATGCACCGGCTCGAACAGCGACGGGAAATTGCGCTCCGGATTCAGATTCGCCGATGCCGCCAGGCCGATCGTGCCCGTGCACGCCGGGCCGAGGTCGGAAAGAATGTCGCCGAAGAGATTGGACGCCACCACCACATCGAAGCGATCCGGCTGCAGCACAAAGCGCGCGCACAGAATGTCGATGTGCTGCTTGTCCCACTTCACGTCCGGATAGGCCTGCGCCATCGCGGCCACGCGTTCGTCCCAGTACGGCATGCTGATGGAGATGCCATTCGACTTGGTGGCCGCCGTGAGCTTTTTACGGCCGCGCTGGTTCGCAAGTTCAAACGCGTACTTGAGAATGCGGTCCACGCCCTGACGCGTGAACACCGATTCCTGCAGCACGAATTCGCGATCCGTACCCTCGAACATCTTGCCGCCCACCGAGCTGTACTCGCCTTCGGTGTTTTCGCGCACCACGAAAAAGTCGATATCGCCGGGCTTGCGGTTAGCCAGCGGACACGGCACGCCGGGCAGCAGACGCACGGGACGCAGGTTCACGTACTGGTCGAATTCGCGGCGGAACTTGAGCAGCGACCCCCACAGCGAAATATGATCGGGCACCTTGTCGGGCCAGCCCACCGCGCCGAAGTAAATCGCGTCAAAGCCCTTGAGCGTGGCGAACCAGTCGTCGGGCATCATCTTGCCGTGCTCGAGGTAGTAATCGCAGCTTGCCCAGTCGAAATGCGTGAATTCGATCGACAGGCCGAATTTCGCGGCGGCCGCCTCCACGACGCGCACGCCCTCGGGCATCACTTCCTGGCCAATGCCGTCGCCTGCGATCGCCGCGATGCGGTAGGTCTTGCTCATGTCTCGTTCTCCGTTGCTCGTTGAGAGCGCGCCCCGATTGGCGCGCTTCGATAGCTGCAAGCATGCCTCAGTTGACGCTGGAACATTAGCCCCCGAGGCGTAGAGCCATTAAACACGATTCGTGAACAAAGCACCGCGCCCGATTGCCGACCATGCGCCGAGGCGCGACCGGAGCCACGTCGGAACCACTAAGCCGCCATATCCAGCAATGCCCGCGTGGCCGCCGCGCGATCGTAGGCGCGTGTGGCAATCACCACTTCGCTATAGCCATTCGCCATGCCGAGCGGTTTGAACACCGCCTCCTCCACGTCGAACCTCGCGAGCGTGCGCGGCACCAGCCCCACGCCCAGTCCCGCCGCCGCGAAGCGCATCACCCCAACCGAATCGGTCGTGCGCATCACGCTCGCCGGCTCGAAGCCCGCCTCCAGACACAGCTCCATCGCACGATGCCCAAGCCCCACGCCCGGCGGATCGTCGACGACGATCAGACGGTCGTCGGCCACTTCGCGCAAGCTCACGCGCTTCCTGCGCGCAAGACGGTGATCGCGCGCCAGCACCAGATCGAGAGGCGTGCGCGAAAACGGCGTGATGCGGATGGAACCGGGCAGAGCTCCGGGCGGCGAGCGCAGGAAGGCCACGTCAATGCGCTCGTCGGCGAGCGCGCTCATCTGCTCCTGCACCGGCACGCCGCGCAATTCCAGCTCGACCTCGGGCCGCGCCTGGGTGAAGCGCTTGAGCAGCGCGGGCAGTTCCGGTTCGAGCACGATCGAATTCGCGTAGGCGATGCAGAGCTTGCCCAGTTCGCCGCGGCTCGCGCGCCGCCCGGCCAGTACGGCAGTTTCGGCCTGCGCGAGCGCCGCGCGCGCATGATCCAGAAAAACCGTGCCCGCCGTGGTCAGCTCGATGCCGCGCCGCACGCGATGAAACACCTTGAAGCCAAGTTGCGTTTCCAGCGCCTTGATCTGCTGCGTGACGGCGGGCTGCGCGATGCCCAGACGCTCGGCCGTGTGGCCGAAATGCAGTTCCTCGGCGGCGATCACGAAGGTGCGGAAGTGGCGGAAATCCATCGGCGGTCTCAATCTATAGATAAGATTATCTTATCAAAAACGCCGCTTTTGATTTATTGATTCAATCGCTCTACGGGGGTCAAATAGCGTTCGTCAGTTACCCAATCAGCAACCCGGATGGACAGCTTCACCATGCATCAGCAGAACGACCTCGCAGCACAAGATTCCCAGGCCCCCGTCAACGATCTGCGCTCCGCGCTCGCGCGCCTCGCCAGCGCCCCGGGCCAACTCCTCGAAACCGATCACGAAGTCGATCCGCACGCGCAACTCGCGGGCGTCTACAAGCGTATCGGCGCGGGCGGCACGGTGGAACGTCCCACGCGTCTGGGTCCGGCGATGATCTTCAACAACATCAAGGGCTACCCGCAAAGCCGCGTGCTGGTGGGCCTGATGGCCAGCCGCAAGCGCGTGGGCATGCTGCTCGACGCGCCGCCGCGCCGTCTCACCCAGCGCATGGCCGACGCCGTGCGCAACGCCATCGCGCCCGTCACCGTGCCGCGCGAAGCCGCGCCCTGCCAGCAGACCGTGCATCTCGCCAGCGACGCGGATTTCGACCTGCGCAAGCTGATCCCCGCGCCCACCAACACCACGAGCGACGCGGGGCCGTTCCTGTGCCTCGGCCTCGTGCTTGGCAGCGATCCCGAGACGGGCCACGCCGATGTGACGATTCACCGCCTGTGCGTGCAAGGCCGCGACGAACTCTCGATCTTCTTCGCCCCGGGCCGCCATATCGACGCCTTCCGCCAGAAAGCCGAAGCGCGCGGCGAAGCGCTGCCCGTGTCGATCAACATGGGGCTCGACCCGGCCATCCATATCGGCGCGTGCTTCGAGGCGCCCACCACGCCGCTCGGTTTCGACGAGCTTTCGATTGCGGGCGGACTGCGCGGCACGCCGGTCGAACTGGTCGATTGCGTGAGCGTCGCGCAGAAGTCGATCGCGCGCGCCGAGATCGTGATCGAAGGCGAAATCCTGCCGAACGTGCGCGTGGCCGAAGACCAGCACACCCACACGGCGCACGCGATGCCGGAATTTCCGGGCTATAACGGCCCGGCCAATCCGTCGCTGCCCGTCATCAAGGTCAAGGCCGTGACAATGCGCCATGGCGCGATCATGCAAACGCTGGTCGGCCCCGGCGAGGAGCACACCAACCTCGCGGGCATTCCCACCGAAGCCAGCATCTACAACGCCGTGGAAGCGGCCATGCCCGGCTTCGTGAGCCAGGTGTACGCGCACACGGCCGGCGGCGGCAAACTGCTCGCCATCCTGCAGGTGAACAAGCGCAGCGCGCTGGACGATGGCCGCGCGCGCCAGGCCGCGATCATCGCGCTGGGCGTGTATTCGGAACTCAAGCACGTCATGCTCGTCGACGAGGACGTCGATCCCTTCGATAGCGACGACGTGCTCTGGGCCATGACCACACGCTTCCAGGGCGACGTATCGACGATGCTGTTGCCCAAGGTGAATGGCCACGTGCTCGATCCCTCGCAGACGCCCGAGTTCAACCCCGCGCTGCCCGCGCGCGGCGTGAGCTGCAAAACGGTGTTCGACTGCACCGCGCCCTTTCACCTGCGCGGCGAGTTCGAGCGCGCGAAGTTCATGGACGTCGATCCGAGCCCGTGGGCGCCCACGCTATTCGATAATCAGGATAACGAAGATCATGAGTAAGCGTGCACTCGATGGCCGCAAGCGGCTGATCGTCGGCGTGACGGGCGCGACGGGTTTCATCTACGCGGAGCGCACGCTGCGTCTGCTGCGCGAAATGGGCGTCGAAACGCATCTGGTGATGTCGCGCGCAGCGGAACTCACGCGCGAATATGAATCGACGCTCTCGCGCGATGCCGTGCATGCGCTGGCCGATCACGTACATGCGATTGCGGACGTGGGTGCATCGATCTCGTCGGGATCGTTTCGTACGCTCGGCATGCTGGTGGTGCCGTGCTCGATGCGCACGGTCGGCGAAATCGCCTCGGGCGTCACCAGCACGCTGCTCACCCGCGCCGCCGACGTGGTGCTCAAGGAACGGCTGCCACTCGTGCTGATGGTGCGCGAGACGCCGCTGAACCTCATTCACCTGCGCAACATGACGACGGTGACCGAGGCGGGCGCGGTGGTGTTTCCGCCGGTGCCCGCGTTCTATGCGAAGCCGCAAAATCTGGAAGAAATGGTCGATCATTCGGTGAGCCGCGCGCTCGATCAGTTCGGCCTGGATACCGAACGTATCGAGGCGTGGCGCGACATGCAGTACGAACGCGCGGCCTGAACGATCGCACCGACGGCGTCACGTCCCCAGCATGTCGGACGTGATCGCCACCCTCTCGCCCGTGCGCGCGGCGCGCGTGGCGGCTTCGGCGCAAGCCAGCGCCGCCACGCCATCGGTCAGCGTCACGGGCATGCGCGTGCCCGCTTTGAGAGCCTCGACGAACGCTGCCCATTCCGCCTCGTAAGCGCGCATATAGCGCTCAAGGAAGAAGTACATGGGTTTCGCCGTCAGCGTGCCCGCGTCTGTGATCTTTTCCAGCGTGTTTTCCAGCACATTCTTCGCGCTGAGCAAGCCCGCTGACCCAAGCAGCTCGACGCGCTGATCGTAGCCATAACCTGCGCGCCGCGAGTTCTTGATGACGGCGATGCGGCCATCGCGCCACGTGAGCGTCGCCACCGCTGTATCCACATCGCCAATCGAGGCCACCTCCGGGTCCACCAGCGCCGATCCCGTCGCGCTGATCGTGGCCGGCGCGCCGCCCATGATCCAGCAAGCCATGTCGAAGTCGTGAATCATCATGTCGCGGAACAGTCCGCCCGATCCGCCAAGATAGGACAGCGGCGGCGGCGCGGGATCGAACGAGGTGATCGACAGCAATTCCGCGCGGCCAATTTCGCCCTTGTCGAACACGGCCTTGAGCGCGGAAAACTGCGCATCGAAGCGGCGATTGAAGCCGATCATCACCGGCTTGCGCGTTTGCGCCACGGTGGCCTGACATTGCAGCGCGCGTTCGAGCGAGAGATCCACCGGCTTTTCGCAGAGCACGGCCTTGCCGCAGGCCGTCGCACGCTCGATCAGATCCGCGTGGGTATCCGTCGAGGTGGCGATTAACAGCGCGTCGATCGAGCGGTCGTCGACGATGCTATCCACCGTGGCGACCTGCGTGCCATATTGCGCGGCAAGTTTCTGGGCGGCTTCGCTGGCGACATCGGCAATGGCCGCGAGGCGGCAATCCAGATGCGAGGCAATCGAGCGTGCATGGACCTGACCAATGCGGCCCGCGCCTAGCAGAGCGATCTTGAGCATGTGAGTACCTTTCGTTGGTGGCTAGGAACGTTTGAGTGGAAGTGGCTAGTCAGACCGCGAACGCATCGCTAAAGCGTTGCAGCGCGCGCGCGTCGTCGCCGCTTGCCCAGGCTTCGAGTCCGACCGTGCCGCGATAGCCCGCCTGCGCCAAAGCGCGCGCAATCGCCGGATAGTGAATCTCGCCTGTGCCCGGCTCGCAGCGCCCCGGCACATCGGCCACCTGAATCTCGCCGACAAAGGGCAGAGCGCGACGTAGCAGTTCGATCAGATTGCCCTCGCCGATCTGCGCGTGATAGAGATCGAGATTCAGGCGCAGATGCGCGCTGCCAACCGCGCTCACCAGCGCAAGCGTGTCAGCGGCCTTTGCGAACGGCACGCCCGGATGATCGACTTCCGTATTCAGGTTCTCCAGGCAGAACACCACGTCTGCGCGCCGCCCCAGTTCTGCGACGCGTTGCAGCGTGTGCTGCGCCGCCAGCCACATCGCACCCGTAACGATGGGCGTGGGCGCAACCGGCAATCCTCTATCGTTCAGGCCCGTGCCATGCAGATTCAAACGAGGGCAATTTAATTGCTTTGCAATCCCAATCGATTGCTCAGCCGTTTCGATCAGCCTCTGCGCGCCAGCTTCGGTGATAAGGTCGCCTTCGATATAGCCTGTCATCGACGAAAACTTCGCGCCCGTGGCCGCCAAAGCATCAATGTCGTGTTTAGTCCAGTCCCAGATCTCCACCTGAAAGCCCAACGCGGCGATCTTTTTGACACGTTCGACAAAGGGAAGCTGGCGAAAGACCATTTCGGCGCATACGGCGAGTTCAAACATCGTGCGTCTCCTGTGAGCAGGCATCGGAAATCGGGTGAAGTTCAGCGGTACTGTCCGGCGTATTTTTCAACCAGCGCCACGTTCTCGCGCGTCACGAAGCTGGGGCCGGTGGCCACGCCCGAGGGCGAAAAACGCGGCACGAGACCATAGGTGCGCAGACGCTGCTGGAACTGCGGGTTCGCCTTGAGCGCGGCCACGGCGCTCGCCACATCGCGCGAATGGCTCTGCTTCATGATGGCCAGCAGCGCGATAGGGATATAACCCTGTAAGTACGGTTGCTGATCGATCGCGAATGCGACGGTGCCCGCTGCGATGGCGCGATCCACTTCAGGCGTCATGTCGAAAGTCGCGAAGAAAATCTTTGAAGTCAGCCCGAGTTTGCGGATCGCGCGCAGGGCGGGCACCGCCGAGGTCGGGCCGAGCGCCAGCACAGCCTGCGTGTCGGGACGCTTATGCAGCGCCGCGAAAACGCGGTTCTCCACTTCGGTAGGATCGTTGCCGCTATCGAGCGTCGAGCTTTTGAAATCCGCGCCAATCGCTTCCGCAAAACCCCTGCAGCGCTCGAACGACGAGGGATTGGTCGCGTTGTTGTTCACGCACAGAAAGCGTTTCACGCCTGCCGCCTTCGCGCGCTCGCCCGCTTCCTTGCCCGCTTCGTATTCCGGTTGGCCCACATGCAGCAGTGCGCCCAACGCCGCGTTCTGCTGCGCAGTGCCGGAATTGAGCGTGATGACCGGAATGCCCTTCGCCACGAGCATCTTGACCGGGCGCTGCACGATGTCGAAATCGGCGATGGTCGTGGCCACGCCATCGTAGTTGCGCGCGGCGGCCTGGTCGAGCAGATGGACCATATCGGCGAGATCGCCGTCGGGCGGATTGCGGTAATCGACCGTGACGCGGAAATCCTTTTGCGCATCGCCAATACCGTTCTTGACGACGTTCCAGAACGGGTCGGCGTCGGGCGCGTGCGAAACGACGACGAAGCGGGCGTTATCGGCCAGCGCCTCC